>NZ_CAXTGZ010000633.1:0-3483 GCF_964243625.1 uncultured Caballeronia sp. | reverse complement strand
CGTTTATTGCTCAACGACTTGGCGCCGAGCACAGAGGAACCTAGTTGGGTGCAGGTTCATGTCGGAGTGTTTTTCTCTACAGCATAGAAGATTGCGTTAAGTCTCAAACACAATGAGCGTGCAGTAAAACCGAGTGGGATCGCCAATCTTTAGGTGCGATTTACCTATCGCTTACCCATTTCCTTGGCTGCTGTTGGGCCCATAGCGTATCGCAGAGAAATCCTCCGAAACTGAGCCATCATCTGCGGCTTTTAAGTGAAACGTGGTGCACCAGCAGAGTGAGCACACTCGAAGCGCCGAATCACCAAACACAGCGCGTTTAGGGACGATATTTTTTCCTAGATGTGATTTTTACGCACGGTATGGCTAGTTTTTATCGATTGTACGAAGTGTCCGTTGACCATAAGCTTGTATAAATTCAAATGAGGTTACCCATGACGAAACAAATTAGTGTCAACTCCCGTTCCTACCGACTGCCATCGGTTCCGACGATTATCGTCTGCATCGATGGAAGCGAACAGGAATACATTAATCAAGCAATCCAGGCTGGAAAAACTCCGTTCCTCGCCGAACTCCCAACGTTTGGCTCAGTTCTCACGGGAGACTGCGTACTTCCATCGTTTACGAACCCGAACAATCTTTCAATCGTGACTGGAGCCCCACCGTCGGTGCACGGAATATGCGGAAACTTTTTCTACGATCAGGAAGCGAAACAAGAGGTCTTAATGAACGACGCGAAGTATCTTCGCGCGCCGACTATCTTCGCCGAGCTTGCGCGAGCTGGCCAGCGTGTGGCGGTCGTGACTGCAAAGGATAAGCTGCGTAGCCTGCTCGGTCATCAACTGAAAGGCATCCGCTTTTCAGCGGAACATGCCGACCAGGTGACCCTAGAGGAAAACGGTATTGAGAACATTTTGGAGCGAGTGGGCATGCCGCTGCCTTCCGTGTACAGTGCGGAGCTCTCGGAGTTTGTTTTTGCCGCGGGTTTGTCCTTGCTTACAAAAGAGCGCCCCGACGTCATGTATCTGTCAACGACGGACTACGTACAGCACAAGTACGCACCTGGTACACCGCAAGCCAATGATTTCTACGCAATGATGGACGGTTATTTCAAGCGCTATCATGACGCGGGTGCAGTGTTGGCGATTACAGCCGACCATGGGATGAATGCTAAGACTGATTCGATTGGCCGACCGAACATCGTCTTTTTGCAAGATCTTTTAGACGTTAAATATGGTGCGCAGGTTGCCCGAGTACTGCTGCCGATCACGGATCCGTATGTCAAACATCACGGTTCCTTGGGTTCTTATGCGACGATTTACTTGAACGACGGTGACCGCTTGTGTGACGTGACAAATTTCCTCAAAGGGATCGAAGGTGTCGAGACAGTACTGACGCGTTCGGAAGCCAGCGAGCGTTTCGAACTTCCAAAAGATCGAATCGGCGACCTTGTGTTGATCGGAGAGCGGCTGACTGTGCTCGGAAGCACTCCCGATAATCACGACCTGTCCGGATTGACCGTTCCCTTGCGTTCACACGGTGGCGTGTCTGAGCAAAGGGTGCCACTTATATTTAACCGCAAGGTAGTTGACCTCGATCCAGCCCGACGTCTGCGCAATTTCGACATTATTGATATTGCACTCAACCATCTTAGCCAATAGAGATAGTGACTAGTTATTCATTTCGTTTTTTACTAACTGGCTCTGTTAAGAAGCAAGATTACTTGCCGGAATACGAGGCAATGTCGTTGTATCTGGCGTCCCTGGCGTACTGAATGCGGTGTCGCTAGGGCCTACGATGGTGATGCTTTTATTGAACTGATATCTGGTTTTTGCACAGCTTTAATGGTGAATAGTGACACCTTTATTCTGGCCCGAGCGTAAATGGCACGACGGTGGTTTGCTCATGCGATCGCTTAAAACGAAATGTTGCTTTGTCGTACCATACGACATGGTCAGCGTCGATGGCGTAGCCGCGTTGTCTTTGGAGTTTAGTGGATCGCACGCGCGAAGGTATTCCCCCAGCTCGTTAGATAAAGCTGAAGAGTGCGCTCGTCCGCTACTTTGCGGGAGCTAGCTGCGCCGGGACGGGATCGAGCTGGGCTTTCCGTATAGCAAGGCAGTGATCAGATTGAACAATGCTCGCAATGTCGGGGCCGTCAGTTATGGAACGTGCCGGATACCGGATAAGGTATGCCGTTCGACAGCGACAGATTGGAGCACCGTTATAAATGGGAAGCGATGAAGAGCTTCGCGAATGGGGAGATTTTACGCGTTCGTGAGGTCTAAGACGATAAGAGAGGAGTGGATGCCGACTAACATTGAATTAATCTCAAGATTGCTGTTTGCTGCCGTCCTCGGAGGGGCGATCGGATTCGAGCGGGAGCGGTTTGCTTTTGCGGCTGGATTACGCACGCACATGCTCGTGTGCGTGGCTTCCTCACTAGTGATGGTCGTCTCAGCGTTTGGCTTCGAGGACACTCGGTCGATGCCGAATGTGGCGCTTGATCCATCGCGTGTGGCGGCGCAAGTCGTGTCGGGAATCGGATTTCTCGGTGCTGGCGCGATCTTACTTCGGGGCGAGATGGTCCGCGGGTTGACAACGGCTGCCAGTGTTTGGGCCGTCGCGGGTATCGGACTCGCGGCAGGCGGTGGACTTTACGTGCTTGCTGTGGCGGCGACGGCGATCATCCTAGCGACCCTCACCCTGGTTAAGCCCATGTCGCGACAAGTGCGGACCAAAGGAAAACTGCGTCGGGCCCTGCGTCTGAGAGTTGACCGAGGCGCAATTACGTTGCCGGTTCTATGTCGCTTACTTGGTGAAGACGGCGCCCGACTTAAGAATATGAGTGTCCAAACAGACGACGACCAACAGCGAGATGTCGTAACGATTTCGCTGGCGCGGATGTCTGCCGACGAATTCCTTATCTATCGCAACATGCTTTCAGAGCTGATCGGTGTGCTTGAGGTCGAGGAAATTGAAGTGCAATGACGAGTGCGCTGTTTTGGGGGGACATGGCGTAATCGTGATGTAGCACGACCACCCCGAAAGCTCTCTGGACAGAGGGCCACATAGCCTCGCCTAATGAAGTGTGCTGACCTACCTAGGCGACCCCATGATCTCTCTGGCACAAGGACGGAGAGGGCAGTGGCTGACGAATGTTGAGTGTCCGCCTTGTCCGTGCGTTGCTGCCCTTATAGTTTAAACACTCCTTCGTTCTTCGGTTCACCATTTTGGTGGAGCACGAATTTGCCGCTTGTATTTGGCGCACGTGCATTTACGTGCATATTTATTCGGCGTGCTTCGACAGACGTAGAAAATGATATTGCGATTATCTGGTTAACATGGCGCTCTCCGATCGCACCTATCGTCGCCCAATGGCGCCCTTTAAACCGATCGCACAAGCGCCCCTTTACCGCTTGACCGATCGCGTATGTGCGGCTATCGCGCAGACGATGCGTACCGTCCGAGTCTGACCGCAGC
>NZ_CAXTGZ010000632.1:0-3484 GCF_964243625.1 uncultured Caballeronia sp. | reverse complement strand
TGCGCCCAGCAAGTCGGCCCGTGCGCTCATGAAACGCACGCCGAACAGCGCGGCATTCGGCCCGGCGGCCAGATAGGTACCCGGATTGAGCGGATAACCCGCAATCCAGCTCGTGGAGTCACGCACCGAACTCGGTCCGAGCAGCGGCAACACCAGGTACGGACCGGACGGCACGCCGTAATGCCCGAGCGTCAAACCGAAGTCCTGGTTGTGCTTCGGCAAGCCGGCGAGCGTCGCCCAGTCGATCAAACCGCCAATACCGAAGGTCGAATTGAACGCAAAGCGCATCAAGTCTTCAGTCGCGTCCGTGATCCGGAGTTGCAGCAGGTTGTTCGCGAAGTTGCCAATATCGCCGATATTCGAGAAGAAATTGCTGATGGCCGTGCGCAGCGGACTCGGCGTGACCTTCACGTAACCCTCGGCGATCGGGCGTGCGACGTATTTGTCGGCGGCGTCGTTGAACTTGAAAATCTCGCGGTTCATCGGCTCGAGCGGATCGCCCGGTTTTCGGTCGGGACCGGTCGCGCAGCCCGCCAGCATCAATGCGGCGGCGAATGCCGCGCCGCCGGACAGGGCGCGCAGGTTGCGAGCGGCGCGTGGCGTGATTGCCATCGTCATGAGTCGTTTCCTTGGATCTTGCTGGTGATCGTACGAATTAAAGAGTGTCAGCGGCCTTCTTCTGCACCCGGGGTTTGCCCATTAGAACCGGCTGAAATACCACTGCGCCAATCAACGTCGTAAATAGCGCCAAAACCAGCAGGCGGCCCATGCTCGAGGTGCCCGGATGGTGTGAAAACCACAAACTGCCGAACGCCGTTGCCGTGGTCGCGGCGCTGAACATCACCGCGTGCGTGAGGCTGGAATGCAGCAAACCGGTCTGCCCGGAGCGCCACGCCATCACGAAGTAGATCTTGAACGCCACGCCGATACCCAGCATCAGCGGCAATGCAATGATGTTCGCGAAGTTCAGCGGCATGCCGAAGACAACGCACAATTCCAGCGTGACCACGGCGGAAACCAGCAAAGGTATCAAAGTTCTCAAAACGTCGCCCACTCGACGCAAGGTGATCCACAGCAAAACGGTGATCGCGATCAGCGACAACACCGCCGCCTGCTCGAACGCCTTGATGATCGTGTTGGCCGAATGCAGCACCGAAATCGGCCCGCCGATGGCGTTCGGCTCCGCCTTCTGCACGGCATTGGCGAAGCGGGCGAGCATCTGGTCGTCGTCGCGATTCTTGCCTTCCAGCGCTTTTGGCGATGCCTCCACGAGCGCGTGGCCGTCGGCGGCGAGCCAGCCTTCGGTCATGGACTTGGGCAGCGAATCCTGCGTGACCGGCGACGGCTGCAGCAGCGCACGCATCTGGCCGAGCGCGATGCGCAGTGGCTCCGACATCGCGTGTTCGGCGCGATCGCGCGTGGCGGCGTCGGCGGCGGCGAGCTTTTTCAGCGTCGCGGCAAGTCGGCGCGCTTCGTTTTCGCCGGGGCCGGGGTGTTCGTCGGCGGCGAGTTCCAGCGAGTTCGACAAGCGTTTGAGCGATGCCACCCGCACGGCGTCATTGGCCGGCTCGGCGGCGCGCTGGTTCAGCGCTGGAAGAAGCTGCGCTGCCGCGGCCGAGATCAGTTCAAGCTTTTTGGATTGATCCGTGGGAATCAGTGATGACAGCGTCGTCGCGCGCTCGACTTCCGGCAATTTGGCGAGCCTGGCGGCTATTTTGTCCGCTTCTTCAAGCGATGGCGCCAGCACTTTCACGTCGTTTACGGCCGCTTCGGGCGCGTCCTTGAGCGAGATCAGCGTGGCCATCGACTCCGTTTTCGGGTCCTTCAGGTTCAGCGGATTGAAGTCGAAGCGCAGATGCGTCAGGAGCGGCAGCGCGCCGATCACGACGATCAGGGTGCCGATCAGCACCGGCTTGCGATTGCGCGCGAGGAATTCGTCGACAGGCGCGAGCTTCGGAAAGCCGGGCGAACCCGCTTCGCCCGGCGGGCTGAACACCTTGATCAGCGCCGGCAACAGCGTCATGTTCGTGAAATACGCGACCAGCATGCCGACGCCCGCGATCTGCCCGAGTTCGGACACACCGCGATACGCCGTCGGCAGGAACGAGAAAAAGCTGGCGGCGGTCGCGGCGGCGGCGAGCGTCAGCGGCACGCCGACGTGCCGCGCGGTGCTGACGAGCGCGACATCGAGCCGGTCGTCCTTGAAGCGTTCCTCGCGATACCGCACGCCGAACTGAATCCCGAAATCCACGCCGAGCCCGACGAACAGCACCATGAACGCGACCGAAATCAGGTTGAGCGCGTGGACCATCAGCAGGCCGAGCGCCGCCGTGATCGCGAGTCCGACGAACAACGTGATGAACACGGCGACAATCATCTTCCCCGAGCGCAACGCGAGCCAGAGGATCACCAGGACGACAATGAACGTCAGGATGCCGTTCAACACGGCGCCATCTTTCAGCGAAGCGAATTCTTCATCGGAAAGCGGTTGTTCGCCGGTGAGACGCACGACCGCCCCGTAATTCTCCGATAACTTCAGCGCGCTTGCGGTCGCGCGGATGGCGTTCGAACCGCTCGCGCCGGGCTCGAGCGCGTTGTAGTCGACCACCGGCTGGACCGTGACGAACGCGCGTGCGGGCTGGGTGGCGGAGGTATCGACGAGATTGCGCCAAGAGAACACGGCCGGCTGATTGGCGATGACTTTATCGAGCACGTCGGCGCTTTGTCCAAGCAGCTTCGACATCTGCCCGAGCGTCACCTGGCCGAGCTGCAGCGGGATATTCAGGCTGGTGTTGAGCGTGCCGGCGAGACCCGTCAGCGTGGGATCGTGGGCCAGCGCGTTGATCAGCGGACGCGCCTTGACGAGTTGCTGGGTGGTATCGGCGACTTTGTCGGTGGAGAGGTACAGCAGGCCGTTGTGCTCGAAGAAATCGCCGCCCGACGGTTGCGAGACGGCCGTGAACTGTTTCGTGTCCTTGGCTAACGCGGCGGCGAGCTCGTTGGCGGCGGAATCGGCGAATTCCGGCGTTTGCGCTTCGACCACCACGAGCACGGTGGAACTGCGCTCGGGGAAAGCTGCGTCGATGGCATGGCTGCGCGCCGCCCATTCGGGTTCCGTCTCGATGAGCTGGCTGATGTCGGTGCTGATCTTGAAGTGATGCAGCACGTAATAACCGCTGAAAACGGCGGCCAGCAGCGATAAAACGATAATCCACGCCGGCCGGCGGATGGACAAGGTGACAAGACGCGCAATGAGAGGCGTGAGCATGAAGACGGATGCCTCGAAGGGCTTTTTCGGTAATTCTTGTGGGACAAAGTGCGAAAGGCGCGTTTCAGGCGACTTTCGGCGACGGGTGAGTATACCGGTCGTAAGGAGCGGGCAGCGGGCAAGGGCGCCGTGCGAGTGATTTGCGCGCGTTTCCGAAAGATACAGTTAATGACAAAAGGCGGCGGCAGATTGTATTAAGGTCCGGTTCCTAAATTA
>NZ_CAXTGZ010000631.1:0-3487 GCF_964243625.1 uncultured Caballeronia sp. | reverse complement strand
AAATACTTCGACTTCGACGTGTACGGCGGCTAAACAGCGCCTAAGTTGTTTCAAAGACGGGCTCCGCGATATTGCGGAGCCCGTTTTGTTTTAGCGGTCCACGCACGCTGCGTGGGGCAACGGGGCCGTTTTCAGCTAAGATCGAAGGTCCGGAGCAGGCGGCGCCGGGGTCGAACCGGGCCTGCAGCACGCGCCGCGACTTTGGGTTTACACGCCGCCCCGCTCTCCTGAACACGCCGACACAACCCATCGAAGCGCGAAGCCTTAACAGCCCGTCGCGCGTCCGACCACCATGCAAACCAAAACGCACACCCTGATTTCCCCGTCGCTTGGCACCACCCGCAATATCCTGAGCTTTCACTACGGGCCCGGCGGCGGCGAGAAGATCTACATCCAGTCCTCGCTGCACGCCGACGAATTGCCCGGCATGCTGGTCGCGTGGCGCTTGCGCCGTCAGCTTGCAGAACTGGAAACCGCCGGCAAATTGCGCGGCGAAGTGGTGATCGTGCCGGTGTCGAATCCTATCGGGCTGAACCAGAACATGCATGGCAGCTTGCTCGGCCGGTTCGAGCTCAATAGCGGTCACAACTTCAACCGTAATTTCCACGATCTCGGTGCGCTGATTGCGTCGCGTATCGAAGGCCGGCTCACGGGCGATATCCGTGAGAACAAGCTCGCCGTTCGCGAAGCCATGCGCGCCGCGCTCGACGAACAAACGCCGCAAACCGAACTCGAATCGCAACGTCTCGCGCTGCAAAAACTGTCGTATGACGCTGATGTCGTGCTCGACCTGCATTGTGATCTCGACGCCGCGCTGCACATCTATACGAACCCGGACATCTGGGAAGAAGTCGAGCCGCTCGCGCGCTACCTGGACTCGAAAGCGTCGCTGCTTGCGCTGAATTCGGTGGGCAATCCCTTCGATGAAATCCACAGCTTCTGCTGGTCGGATCTGCGCACTAAATTCGGCGAGCGTTTTCCGATCCCGAACGGCGGCATTTCGGTGACCGTGGAGCTGCGCAGCCAGCATGACGTATCGTATGAATTCGCCGATGCCGACGCTCAAGGCATCATCAATTACCTGATACATCGTGGCGTGATCGATGCGCCCGCGCCCGCCATGCCGGAGTTGTCGTACCCGGCGACGCCGCTTGCCGGGGCCGAGCCGATTGTCGCTCCTGCGAGTGGCGTGCTCGTGTTTCGCGCGAAGGTGGGCGCTATGGTGAATGCGGGTGAGGCGGTCGCAGATGTTGTTGATCCTCTTTCCGATACTGTTACCACGCTGTACAGCACCGTTTCCGGTATTTTGTATGCTCGGCAGATTGCGCGGTTTACTACTGCAGGGATGGAGGTGGCCCGGATTGCAAGTGCTACCGCGTTCCGGACGGGGTCGTTGTTATCGGCTTAGGGGTTTGCTGGCGCTGGTTTGGGGTTGGGGCAGTCGTTCTGCTTTGATGCCGGGTTGCTGCTTCTGAGGTCTTCGCCCAACGAGCAGCAACCCAACACCATCTCCGACCACTAAAAACAACCGCCCTGCCTGCCCGCGCCAGCCTACCCCAGAGCGCCACCCCGCCCCCCACCCAAACCAGAGGCCGGCCGAATCGCGCTGCCATACGTCTCGACGATCCGCCGGTCCTGTTCCTCCGGCGAAAACTGCTCCCACTCAATACCGTTGATATCACGCGTCTTTGCAAAACCTGCCGCCGAATCGTCTTCAAAACCGATGTGCCGCAGTAATCCCACTTTCGCCGGATCGCTTGTTTCATTGATCGAAAAATTCAGCAAATCGGTGCGCCACATTGCATAGGCACCAGGTACCACCGCGGTAGGCGCCTGACCGAGACGGTGTGAATAATCCGCAATGGAAGCATCGAGGCTGCCAACGGCGAGCGCAATGTGGAATCGTTTCATGGGGCGGCTCCTGGTGGCTGAAGGTTGTTGATCGTGCAGCCACTCTAGCGCCTGAACCGCAGCACAAACAGTTGGGCGTCTATCCCGGTATGGCGTCTACCCTGCCTGCAGAAGGAACGCCGCTTGCGCGCGTCATGTTGTCACTCACCTACGGAGATCGACATGACAGACAAGCCAACCGACACTACCTACGCCGGCCGATCGCAGGAAGAACGCCGGGCACAGCGCAAAGGCGAAAAGCAGCGCGCGCAAGAGCAGCCAGGCGGTTCGATGGTCGAAAAGGGCACGGAACCCGACAAACACAACAGTTCAGGCAACTTGTCCGATGAAGGAAAAAAAGCCTGGCAAACGGGTTCAGGCATCGACGGAGGCGGCAAAACCTGAAGAACCCGACACTGCGCCGGGGTCTTGTGGTCGGGAAAACGTGGAACAATGGTGGCTTCGTGACTTCGCTACAAGCATCTGGAGCCTTTGATGAGCGCCACGCGCAACAACCCCGACGCGTCCCCGGACATCCACGCTGATCACGCCGACGGTGCTGATCGTCCGAGCCGTGAAGAAGCAGAAGCTGCCGTTCGTGTGCTGATCAAATGGGCCGGTGACGATCCTTCGCGCGAAGGCCTGCTCGATACCCCCGCACGCGTGATCCGGTCCTACGAAGAGTTCTTCGCAGGCTACGCGCAGAATCCGCGCGACATCCTCGCGCGCACGTTTTCCGAAGTGCAGGGCTACGAC
Source organism: uncultured Caballeronia sp. (assembly GCF_964243625.1). NCBI lineage: Bacteria > Pseudomonadati > Pseudomonadota > Betaproteobacteria > Burkholderiales > Burkholderiaceae > Caballeronia > uncultured Caballeronia sp. The sequence continues at coordinate 841 of NZ_CAXTGZ010000631.1, read as the reverse complement.
GAGATGATCGTGTTGAAGGACATCCGCTTCGAAAGCTATTGCGAACATCACATGGTGCCGATCATCGGCCGGGCGCACGTGGCGTATCTGCCGCGCGAACGCGTAGTGGGAATTTCGAAGCTGGCGCGGCTCGTGGATGCATTCGCGAAGCGCCTGCAAATCCAGGAAAAGATGACGGCGCAGATCGCCGATACGCTCGAGGAAGTCCTTCAGCCGCTAGGCGTGGGCGTGATCCTCGAGGCATCGCATCAATGCATGTCCACGCGTGGAGTGCATAAAGCGGGCGCGTCGATGGTGACATCGCGCATGCTCGGCACTTTCCGCGACGATCCCTCCACACGTCGCGAATTCCTCGCAATCGTCGGGCATTCGAGCGGCTTCAGCGTATCTAATAGCTGAAGCCGGGGCGTGCGTTTCAGGCGCCGGCTTCCGGTGCACCGCCCTCGCCCACTTCGCGGACCTTGCCCTGCGAGACACTGCTGCCAGGCGGCACGCTGTGGGTCAACCACACGTTGCCGCCAATCACCGACCCACGCCCGATCGTCACGCGCCCAAGAATGGTCGCGCCGGCGTAGATGACCACGTGATCTTCCACCACCGGATGCCGCGCGTTGCCCTTGACGAGGACACCGTCGTTGCCGGCCGGAAAGCTCTTCGCGCCGAGCGTCACCGCCTGATACACGCGCACGTGTTCGCCGATCACGGCCGTCTCTCCAATCACGACACCCGTCCCGTGATCTATGAAGAAACTCGGCCCGATGGTCGCGCCTGGATGAATATCGATACCTGTCGCCGAGTGCGCAATCTCGTTGATAAAGCGTGCAAGCAGCGGCACGCCGAG
>NZ_CAXTGZ010000630.1:0-3489 GCF_964243625.1 uncultured Caballeronia sp. | reverse complement strand
CGGTGCCGTCGATCACGGCGTTGGGTATCGGCTTGATGTGCCTGTTGCTGATTGCCATGACACGCAGCGACTTGATCGCCGGATGGCGGCAATCCACTCCGCCCGATGCGCCGAATCAGTTTCTCATCGATATCCAGCCCGACCAGCGCGCCGGTGTCATGACCTATCTGCAGCAGCATGGCCAGGCCGATGCCGCCCTGTCGCCGATGGTGCGAGGCCGTCTCGTCGCGGTCAACGGCAAAGCGGTCAGCCCCGACAACTACGAGAAAGCCGATGCAAAACGGCTGGTCGACCGCGAGTTCAACTTGTCGTACACCACGCAGCTGCCAAGCGATAACCGTCTGGTTGGCGGCGATTGGTACGGCACGGACGGCAAGGCACAAGTATCGATAGAGCAGGGCCTCGCCAAGACCATAGGCGTGAAGCTCGGCGACACGCTGCGTTTCGATGTCGCCGGCATGCAGGTGGAAGGGCCGGTCACGAGTCTGCGCAAGGTCGACTGGAATTCGTTCAAGGTGAACTTCTTCGTTCTGATGCCGCCGCCGTCCATCAGCGACCTGCCCGCCACGTTCATCACGAGTTTCCATTTGCCGCCGGGGCAGCAGGGATTGATCGACGGGTTGGTCGGGCAGTATCCGAATGTGACCGCCATCGATACCGCGCCGATCCTCGCGCAAATCCAGCGCGTGCTGGAACAGGTCATTGGCGCCGTGCAGTTCCTTTTCATCTTCACGCTGGCAGCAGGCGTGCTCGTGTTGTACGCCGCGCTCGCCGGTACGCGCGACGAACGCATGCGCGAGTCCGCGCTGCTGCGCGCGCTCGGCGCTTCGCACAAGCAGGTGCGCTCGGTGCAGACGGCGGAGTTCATCGCGGTGGGTGCGTTAAGCGGCCTGATGGCGGCGCTCGGTGCGCAAGGCATCGGCTTTTTGCTTGCGACGCGCGTGTTCGAATTTCACATCGACTTCAATCCATGGCTCGTGCCGGCCGGCATTGCTGCGGGCGTGGTCTGTTCGGGGCTCGGTGGCTGGTTGAGCCTGCGCCGCGTGCTGTCGCGTCCGGCGCTGCAATCGCTGCGCGATGCCTGAGATATTTTCAAAAGATACGCATGACCGAAGCAACTTCTGACGCAACGACTCAAGAAACGCCGCAACCGACGGCATTCGAACTGATTGGCGGCGAGGAGCGTGTCCGCGCGCTCGTCGACCGGTTCTACGACCTGATGGACCTGGAGCCGGAATTCGCCGTGCTGCGCGGTTTGCATCCGCCCACGCTCGACAATTCTCGCGATAAATTCTTCTGGTTCCTGTGCGGCTGGATGGGCGGCCCCGATTACTACATAGCCAAGTTTGGCCATCCGCGTTTGCGCGCACGGCATCTGCCTTTTGCGATTGCATCGCCGGAACGCGATCAGTGGTTGCGCTGCATGGCATGGGCAATGGAGGACATCGGCCTCACCGAGATCATGCGCGAGCGCCTCCTCACCTCTTTCTTCGATACCGCCGACTGGATGCGCAATCGTCCGGGCTGAGCGCAAAGGCAACGCCCATGAGTACCCTTGATCCCGACGCTCAGGCAGTGCTGGACGCCTGGTTCGGCACGCCGGATTCGCCCGGATTCGGCCATGCGCGCAGGCAGTGGTTCAAGAAAAGCCCCGCTTTCGATGCCTCACTCCGTGAGCGTTTCGGCCCGATGCTTGAATCGGCGTTGAGGGGAGAACTTGCATCGTGGCAGGCCACGCCGCCCGGCGCGTTGGCGTTGATCGTGATGCTCGATCAGTTCACGCGCAATTGTTTTCGCGGAACGCAGCGCGCGTTTTCCGGCGACATGATGGCGCTGAAAATCGCCCGGGAACTGGTCGATACAGGCAAAGAACGCAGCTTGCCGACACCCTGTCACCGCATGTTCGTCGCCATGCCGTTCGAGCACGACGAGAACCTCGAAAGCCAGCGAGAAGCCGTGCGCCTCCATCAAATCCTCTTCGATGAAACCCGCGATAAGGACATCGAATCAGGGTTGAAGTACGCAATCCTTCACGCTGAAGTGATCGAGACATTCGGACGCTTTCCGCATCGAAATGCGATCCTCGGCCGCGAGTCGACGGCCGAAGAGCTTAAGTGGTTGAAGATGAATCGCGGCTTCTGAAACCGCAAGGACCTACCGTCCGCCGGCTACATCCAGCAACGCGCCCGTCACATAAGACGACGCATCCGACAACAGCCATACGATCGATTCCGCGACTTCATCGGCGGTGCCGGGACGGCCGAGCGGCGCCAGCGCGCCCAGTTGCGCCGCGCGATCGGGTTTGCCGCCGCTCGCGTGAATCTCGGTATCGATCAGGCCCGGCCGCACGGCGTTCACGCGCACGCCTTCCGGACCAAGCTCCTTTGCAAGGCCGATGGTCAGCGTATCGACGGCGCCTTTCGAGCCCGCGTAATCCACGTATTCGTTAGGCGATCCGAGCCGCGCCGCCGCTGACGAAATATTGACGATGGACCCGCCAGTACCACCGCGCTTTGTCGACATCCGCCGCGCCGCTTCACGCGCGCAAAGGTAGGCGCCGAGCACATTGGTATCGAAGACGCGTTTCATGCGGGCCACGTCCATGTCGGCCAGCGCCGAGCCCGGTGCGACGATCCCCGCATTGTTCACGAAGCCATCGATCGGGCCAAAGGCTTTCGCCGTGGCATCGAACATGGCGATGACATCGGCTTCCACGCTCACGTCGCCTTCTATGGCGATTGCGCGGCCACCCGCGGCCTGCACGCGGGTGACGGTGTCATCGGCCGCGGCGCGGTTCGTCGCGTAATTCACGCCGACAGACCAGCCGCGAGCGGCGCACAACAATGCGGCAGAACGCCCGATACCGCGGCTGCCGCCCGTGATCAAAACAACCTTCGACATATTCAATGTCCTCGTTCAGACAGCGTCGCGTTTCTCGGGCCAGCGATCGATCGTCGGCGGCGTATAAGCCTTGAGCGCGCCGATCAGCTTCACCGGATCGGACGCGACCTGAAGCATGTCGAGAAACGGTGCGCGCATGAAACCTTCTTCTACGGTATGCCGCAACATGGCAAGAAGCGGGTCGTAATAGTTGTCGATGTTCAGGAGCGCGACCGGCTTGTCGTGGTATCGAAGTTGCGCCCACGTATAAACCTCGAACAGCTCTTCGAACGTGCCGACGCCACCTGGCATCGATACGAACGCATCCGACAGATCAGCCATTTTCTTCTTGCGCTGATGCATGTCGGGCACCACGTGCAATTCGGTCAACCCTTTGTGGCCGACTTCCTTGTTCATCAGCAATTCGGGAATCACACCGATCGCGCGGCCGCCGTGCGCGAGCACTTCGTCGGCAATCGTGCCCATCAGTCCCACGCTCCCGCCGCCGTAGACCAGCGCGAGATCCGCTTCAACCAATGCGCGGCCGAACGCCTTGGCGGCTTCGGCATAGATCGGGCGGGCTCCGTTCGAGGAGCCGCAATATACGCA
>NZ_CAXTGZ010000629.1:0-3492 GCF_964243625.1 uncultured Caballeronia sp. | reverse complement strand
CTCTGCTGGGCGTCGGCATCGTGCTGTGGAAGGGTGCGGGCGGCAAACCTCACGCGTTGCGCGACCGGTGCTGTCATAGAACCGCCAAGCTCTCGAAAGGCTTCGTTGACGCCGATGGCAACATCGCGTGCGGTTATCACGGATGGACCTACGACTGCACGGGGCAATGCGTGAAGATCCCGCAGAACGCGGGCGGCGAGATTCCGTCGCGGGCGATCGTGGAGTCGTTCAGGTGCGAGGAGCGTTACGGTTACGCGTGGGTCGCGCTCGAAGAGCCGCTGCAACCCATTCCCGAGTTTCCGGAGGAGTTCACGCCGGGCTACAGACGCATCATGCAATTCTACGAGCAGTGGAACACGAGCCCGCTGCGCATGATGGAAAACTCATTCGACAATTCGCATTTCAGCTTCGTGCATAAATCGAACTTCGGTCTTTTCAATAGTCCGCAACCGTCGAAGTATGAATTTCGACCCAACGAATGGGGCTTCGAAGCGGAAACGCATGTGCCCATTCGCAATCCGCAGGCGAGTTTCCGCATCACGGGCACGACCGACGACGTCACCGAACGCCACCTCGTGAACCGGTGGTTCATGCCGTTTTCGCGGCGCTTCGGCTGCATGTATCCGGCAAGCGGCGTGCATCACATCATCTACAACTGCGCTACGCCTATCGACGATAAAACCATGATGCTCGTGCAATGGCTCTACCGCAACGACAGCGAGGAGGCGTGCTCGACACAGGAGCTGATCGACTGGGATCGTCCCATCACCGACGAAGACCGCGAGATTCTCGAGGCAACCGACTATGACGCGTGTATCGACATTCGTCGTCAACAGGAGTGCCACATGGCGTCGGATCAACCTGGTCTGCTGATGCGCCGGATGTTGCTGAAACTGCTCGAAGAGCACGGCGAGCGCGAAGTCTTTCGCATTGCAACGGAGGAGTGAAGCATGAACGCCAATCCCCCTGATGCCGCGGCTGCGCTTTCGGTGCAGCGCGTCGACAAGATCTATGCAAACGGCACGGTTGCGCTGGAAGATGTGCGGCTGACGATTCCTCAAGGCGATTTCGTCTCGCTGCTCGGGCCGTCGGGCTGCGGCAAAAGCACGTTGCTGAAGATGTTCGCGGGTATCGAGACGCCGACGCACGGACACATGCGCTGGTGGGGCCAGCCTTTCGATACGGTCGGCTCAGCCGGTCGCCGCATGTCGATGGTCTTCCAGGAAGCGACATTGATGCCGTGGGCGAGCATTGCGGATAACGTGCGTTTGCCGCTGGATCTTGCGGGCGTTCCAAGGCGTGACGCCGATGCGCGTGTTGCCGACGCACTCGCGAACGTCGGCCTGGAAAATTTCGGCAAGGTGCGGCCGCGCGAGTTGTCGGGCGGCATGCAGATGCGTGCTTCGCTCGCGCGTGCGCTTGTAACCGAACCCGATTTGCTGCTCCTCGATGAACCCTTCGGCGCGCTCGATGAATTCACGCGCAACAAGCTCGACAGCGATCTGCGTACGTTGTGGAAAAAGCGCGGCATGACGGTCGTGTTCGTCACGCACAGCATTTACGAGTCGGTGTATTTGTCGGAGCGCGTGGTCGTGATGCAGGCGCGGCCGGGGAGGGTGATTGCGGAGGTGGCGATCGACGGGGCCGCGGAGCGCGACGATGCGTATCGCGTGTCCGCGCCTTTCATGCAGCATTGCAAGACGCTCTCCGATCTCATCAGCGATGCACATCACACCTCTCTAGGGGCGCACTGATGACCAGCCCGACACTTACGTCCCGCACGTCCGCCATGAAACGGTTATCGAAGGTCGAGAGGCGGCCGCTCTTGCATCGTCCCGGGGCAATGAAAGCCGCAGCGCCCTGGTTCGTCGGCATTGTGATGTTGCTGTTATGGGAAGGCTGGTGCGCGTTGTTCAAAGTGCCGGTTTATCTCGTACCCGCGCCGCACGACATTGCAATCCAGTTGCTGAAAGACGGCCCGATGCTGCTCGCGGCGCTGGCTGCAACGCTCAAGATCACGTTGCTCGCGTTCGCGCTTGCAACCGTGATTGGCGTGACGATTGCGTTGCTGTTCGTGCAGAGTCCATTGATCGAAGCGAGTTTTTTCCCGTACGCGATCCTTTTGCAAGTCACGCCGATCGTCGCGATTGCGCCGCTCATCATCATCTGGGTGAAGGACACCACCTTCGCACTCGTGATCTGCGCTACGCTCGTGGCCCTGTTCCCGATCATCTCGAACACGGCGCTCGGGTTGCGTAGCGTGAACCCGGGGCTGATCAACCTGTTTCGCATCAATCGCGCGACACGTTGGCAGACGCTCGTGCGCCTGCGCATTCCGAGTGCGCTGCCGTATTTCTTCGGTGGCTTGCGCATATCGAGCGGGTTGTCGCTGATCGGCGCGGTGGTGGCCGAGTTCGTGGCCGGCACGGGCGGCAGCGGCGCGGGGCTTGCTTATCAGATCCTGCAAGCGGGTTTTCAGTTGAACATTCCGCGGCTCTTTGCTGCGTTGTTCCTGATTACGGTAACAGGCGTGGTGCTGTTTGGCATCACCGCATGGGTGTCGCGCATCGGTTTGCGCGGCTGGCACGAAAGCGAACTGTGAGCGCGATGACATGAGTATCCTGATTCGAAATGCAGCGGCCATCATGACCGGTGGCGCAGGCAGCCCCGACGATCCGTCGCGTGCGGCAGGCCCCGATATCCGCATTGAAGGCGAGACTATCCAGACAATCGGCGCGCTCGTGCCGCATGCCGGTGAGACGGTGATCGACGCTACCGATTGCGTGGTTTATCCGGCATGGGTCAACACCCATCATCATCTGTTTCAGTCCTTGCTCAAGGGTGATACGGCCGGGCTCAACGCATCGCTGACCCCGTGGCTTGCAGCAACGCCGTATCGCTTCCGTGCATCGTTCGACGAAAAACGGTTCCGTCTCGCGGCGCGCATCGGGATGATCGAGTTGATGCGCTCGGGCTGCACGACGGTCGCCGATCACAACTACGTGTATTACCCGGGCATGCCGTTCGACAGTTCCGCCATTCTCTTCGATGAAGCCGAAAAGCTCGGCTTGCGTTTCGTGCTGCTGCGCGGCGGCGCGACAAAAACGCGGCAATTGGAAGCCGAGTTGCCGAGCGCGTTGCGGCCTGAATCCATCGATTCGTATATTGCGGATATCGAGCGGCTTTCGGCGACTTATCACGATGCATCGCCGCGGGCGATGCGCCGCGTCGTGATGGCGCCGACCACGGTTTTGTATTCCATCTCCCCGGCCGAGATGCGGCAGACCGCGGCGGTTGCCCGGCGGCTCGGGTTGCGTTTGCATAGTCATCTATCGGAGACCGTGTCGTATCAGGACAGCGCGCATGCCATGCACGCATGTTCGCCGGTTGCGTTTTGCGGCGAGCACGACTGGCTTGGCAGCGATGTCTGGTACGCACATCTCGTGAAGCTCGATGCCGACGAAATTGCGATGCTCGCGCAAACGCGCACGG
>NZ_CAXTGZ010000628.1:0-3513 GCF_964243625.1 uncultured Caballeronia sp. | reverse complement strand
CGACCGGACTGCGGCCTTTGTAGCCGAGTACGTTCCGTAACCCGGGTTGCCGATCGATCCGGCAATCGAACCCACCAATACGATGCTGCTGCCGCTCGCCATGTGCTGCACCGCGCGCTGAACGGTGAACACCATGCCGCGAACGTTGACGTCGAACGCTTTATCGAAGTGATCTTCGGTCGTGGAATCGAGCGTCGAGAACTCCGATATACCCGACGACGTCACCAGGATATCCAGCTTGCCGGCCTTCGCCTTGACCGTATCGAACAGCCGGTCGAGATCGCTTGCACTCGTCACGTCACCTTGCACGGCTTCCACGTGACCGCCAATCAACGCAACGGCCTCATCGAGCTGCGCCTTGCGACGGCCGGTGATAAAAACATGGGCGCCTTCTTCGGCGAAGCGCCGCGCTATCGCAAGACCAATTCCGCTATTGCCACCGGTGATAACCGCTGTCTTTCCTTCGAGCTTCAGCACAGTCAACCCCTTGTATGTTCAGTCCGGCCGAAGATACACCGTGTATATTTAGTGTCAATTACGCACCGTTCATAGACTAGATATACGAGAGGAAACCGTGATGGCATCAAAGGTGGCATTGAAGGCAAGCCCGCCGCTTGCCGAGATCAACGCGACGCGGCCCGTTCTAGAGCAGATCGCGAACAAATGGTCGGTGTTGATCCTGACCGTGTTGTGCACTGAACCCTCGCGTTTTAACGCGATAAAGCGACGCCTCGATCCCATTACGCACAAGGCGTTGACCGAAGCTTTGCGACGGCTGGAGCGAAACGGGCTGGTCAATCGCCGGGTCATAGCATCGTCGCCGGTGGCGGTCGAGTATTCGATCACTTCGCTCGGTCGAACGTTGCAAGATCCATTCGAGGCGCTCGTGGTGTGGGCGGCGAAGCATGGCGGGGGTATCGAGAGAGCGCAGCTCGCTTACGATGAAAGGGCGCTTTGAACCGGTTCAATCGGCAGACCGGGTTTGCTTTCCCTCTGCGGCCAGATAGCGTCCGGGCGTCGTCCCCAAGGCGCGCCGGAACATATCGATAAACGCGCTGACGTTGTCGTATCCCAGTTCGAGCGCGATCGTTGTCACCGACACGCCATCCGCGACAAGTTCCAGCGCGCGAAGCAAGCGCGCCTGCTGACGCCATTGCGCGAAACTCAAGCCGGTCTCCTCCGCAAACCGGCGGCTCAAGGTTCGCGGCGCCAGACCCGCCCACGCGGCCCATTCCTCGAGACGGCGGTTGTCGGAGAGATCACTGGCTAACGCATCCGTGATTCGGATGAGCCGTGCATCTTCCGGGCGCGGAAGGACCAGCGATTCTTCTTTCGATGCGGCCAGTTCATCGATCACCACTTCTGCTATCCGCGTCTGCGTCTGGTCCAACTCGGCGCCCGGCCACGTCGCGGCGCGTCTCACTGCTTCGCGCAGCAACGGCGTTGTCCTGATCGCCCGGGGCGCCGACGGCAGATTGGCACATCGGTGCTCGGTGATGAAAACGCTCCAGCCCGAGAACGGTCCATACGAGCGCACGGAGTGGACGCAATGCGGCGGAATCCAGATTGCATGGACGGCGGGGACGACCCAGTGCTGTTTGTCCAGGCCGACCGACATCAAGCCGCTCAATGCGCCCATGAGTTGTCCGCGCGCATGGCTGTGCGACGGCGTGGCGCGCGCTTCGTCCTGCGTCAGTTCAGCCGCGGCGAGGAACGGACCGTCCGGCGAGGTCACGAGGTCGGGTCGAATCAAATATGAAGTCATGGCTGAAACGCGGTATCGATTGGCCTTTATACCGGAGACTGGCCGCGCTCGCACGCCTAAACTGGCTTCATTCTTACTGCTTCAGGAGGCCATCGCGATGCGAGCCCAGGACATGCTCCCCGACCATATCAATCAGGCTGAAATCGGCGGGACCACGATTCGAAAGGGTACTGTCGCCGCATTTCTCGCGAATGCACGTGTCTGGACCGATCCGGAAGCAAGCGAAAACGCACGCGCTGAAGTCGAGACGGACATGCTTGAAGCGCTGCCCGCACTGCGCGCCGTCGGCTTGTTCGATGTCCTCGACATTCGCGATGCCGCGCTTCGCGCCTGGGTCGCCGCGCACACCAAGGACTAAGGAAAACGCCATGAAAGCAGCAATCATCAAAGCGCCGGGTGAAGGCCCGGTTTACGCCGACTTCGATCAACCCTTCGCTCAAGCCGGCCATCGACTGATCGAGGTGACGGCAAGCGCACTGAGCCACGTTGCGCGGGCGCGGGCATCGGGGACGCATTATTCATCGGCGACGACGTTCCCGTTCGTTGCAGGCGTCGATGGAACCGGGCGTCTGGAAGACGGTCAGCGCGTCTATTTTTTCAAGCCGGAGGCGCCGTCTGGATCGTTGGCCGAATACTGCCTCGTGTCCGCCGCTCATTGTGTCGCGTTGCCCGATGCGCTCGATGACGTCACCGCAGCGGCCATCGCGATTCCGGGCATGTCTTCTTTGGCGGCGCTCGTCGAGCGGGGCGGCTTCGTTGCGGGCGAGACGGTGCTGATCAACGGCGCGACGGGTACGTCCGGGCGGCTCGCGGTGCAGATCGCGAAGCATCTCGGGGCGGGGAAGGTCATCGCTACCGGGCGGCGCGAGACCACGCTTGCATCGATGAAAACAGCCGGCGCCGATGTGACTATTTCGCTGGAACAGGAAGAGGGCGCGTTGAACCGCGCGTTTGAGTCGCAATTTGCAGAAGGCGTGGACGTGGTGCTGGATTACTTGTGGGGAAGCAGCGCCCGGGCGTTGTTGGTTTCAGCGGCGAAGGCGTCGCCTGACGATCATCCAGTCCGGTTTGTGCAGATCGGTTCCATCAGCGGCGCCGATATCCAGTTGCCGGCCGCTGTCCTGCGCTCGGCGGCGATCACGCTTACGGGCAGCGGAATTGGAAGTGTTCCGTTGCCCCGCCTTCTGCATGCCATGCAGCAAGTGTTCAATGCAGCCGTACCCGCCGGTCTGCGGACCGACACCGAGATCGTTCCGCTTGCGGATATCGGCAAGTATTGGGCGCATGCGGACAGTTTGCGCCGGACGGTTTTTGTTCCGAAGCCGTGAGGTCAAGAGCGGTACGATGAACATCGCCGGCGGTATAACGTGTACGCTACAATCGCCGCATGGCTAAAAAATCCCCTCCTGCTCCCGCCGTCAAGGACGTTCGCGCTGTTGCGGACGTCCCGAAGCTTACCGGCGCCGACGAGTATCACTTCTCCGAGCAGATCGGCCACCTGCTGCGGCGCGCGTATCAGCGCCACGTCGCGATCTTCCAGGCGGCAATTCCCGATTCGGACCTGACGGCCGCGCAATTCGTGACGTTGTGCGCGGTGAAGGAGCAGCAGTCGTGCTCGCTCAACGACATCGTGAAAGCGACAGCTATCGACCAGGCTACCATCCGTGGCGTGGTCGAGCGGCTCAAGGCGCGTTCGCTGATTGTTGTTTCCCCCGATCCGCTCGATGGACGCAAGCTTCTTGTTCGCA
>NZ_CAXTGZ010000627.1:0-3514 GCF_964243625.1 uncultured Caballeronia sp. | reverse complement strand
GGGTCTTGTCCGACAGACTTGAATGAGGCCTTTGCTGGTTGTACCACGTCAGGTAATGGTCGATTGACTTCCGTGCGTGTGCGACAGATCCGTAAGCCTTCAAATACACTTCTTCGTACTTCACGCTGCGCCACAGCCGTTCGATAAAAACGTTGTCCCGCCAGCTTCCCTTGCCGTCCATCGACAGACTTCACCCACGCGAGCGGACCGCGTCGGTGAAGTCTGCACTGATGAACTGGCTGCCTTGGACGCCCTTCTAAAGGTTAAGTGGAAATTTGGGTCTTTGCAATCTCACTGTTACGCTGTCGAATGACAAAGTAGACCTCCCGCGCGATGTAGCGCTTTAGGCATCGTATGGCTTCTAGCTTTGAGTGACCCTCGCTGACACGCCGAGTGACATAAGCCTTGGTGCGAGCGTCAGTCATCAACCGACCAATGGCAGTTATGTGCAAGGCGCTATTGGCTGCCCGATCGCCGCCTCGGTTTAACCGATGTCGTGTGACCTTCCCAGATGACGCGGGCACCGGACTCACACCACACGTGCAGCGAAGCCGTTGCTAAGGCGGCGGTCGAAAGGCTTGGCGGCATCGATATCATCGTTAACGTCCTGGGTGGGTCGAGCGCGCCTGCGGGTGGCTTTGCGGTCCTCGATGACGATGAATGGTTTAATGCGTTAAACCAAAACCTGATGGCGGCGGTTCGACTTGATCGCTCACTTCTGCCATTGATGATCAAACAAGGTTCCGGCGTCGTCATTCATGTCACCTCTATCCAGCACGAGCTCCCGCTTCCCGAATCGACGACCGCCTATGCCGCCGCCAAAGCGGCACTTTCGACCTACAGCAAAAGCCTCTCAAAAGAGGTAACGCCCAAAGGTATCCGCGTAGTGAGAGTCTCTCCTGGTTGGGTCGAGACCGAAGCTGCAGTTGCGATGGCAGAACGGCTCGCGCGCCAGGCTGGAACGGACTATGAAGGCGGCAAGCAAATAATTATGAACTCGCTCGGAGGCATACCTCTTGGCCGCCCGACAAAACCACGAGAGGTTGCCGACCTTATCGCCTTTCTGGTCTCGGATCGCGCCGGCGCCATAACGGGCACTGAATACGTTATCGATGGCGGAACCATACCGACAGCTTAAAAGGGAAGCGTACAAGACGTTCGCATCCTATGCTGCCGCGCATTGCGCTTGTTGATTTTTTGGGCGTTGTTGCAAAAATCGACAGTTCAGGCGGGCGTACACCCGCGATTCTAAATTCATGAAATACGCACGGACTGCGGGCGTGCAAGTGTGACCATGTGGTTGATGATGCCAACACGGATGGCGACCTCCGTCGCTTGTGAACCAATGCAGCGCGCCGAAAGACAATTCCCCGTGAGCGTTTTAAACCGGTACATCGTATTTTCGATCAGCGAACGTCGATGGTAGCCACTGTGCTTCTTCCATTCGTCCCGGCCGTCTCGCGCAATTCCGTTGATCGCTTCATTTCGCCAGCTTGCTCCGGGCGTACCCTCAGGCCAAGGCTTCGCCCCCTCGCGTGGCGGAATCGACGGCGTAGCGCTGCGCCCGTCAATCACCTTATGGCACTGCTTTGTATCGTAGGCACCGTCACCGCCTACCGTATCGATGGGTTCATCGGCAGGAATCTGCGCCAACAAACCCGGCAATGCACTTGCGTCGTCGACGTCCTGATGCGTCATCAGCGCCGCGCGTATCTGGCCCGTCTTCACGTCCAGCCCAAGATGGACTTTACGCCAGGTCCGCCGCTTGGAGTAGCCGTGCTTGCGCACCTTCCATTCGCCTTCACCAAAGACCTTCACACCCGTACTATCGATAACCAGATGAATCGGGTCGCCGCTCGACATCTCGGGCAACGTGACCTGAAGCTCCTGTGAACGGCGGCTTAGCGTCGTATAGTTGGGCACCGGCAGGTCCCCAAATGCGAGTTTGCGAAGACTTCGCACAAAGCCCTGAGCAGCCCGAAGCGTCAAATGATAAACGTGCTTGAGCGTAAGCACGGCCTGAATCACTGGGTCGGAGTAGACCTGCGGCCTGCCGCGCTTGACAGGTCTCGCCTCGCTCCCGCTCGTGAATGCGCTCTCGTCAATCCACATGGTCAAGCTGCCTCGTGCGATCAGCCCTGCGTCGTACTCCGGCCAGTTCCTGACTCGATAGACGCCTTTAGGCTCGCGGCTCTTGCGTTTGTCCTTGCGCATCTTCCCGCCAAATATCCAGAATCTACGCAATTCCTCCGCGAGTTAACAGAGGCAGCTCCACGACCGTTGCGCGTAAACGTCACCCCCTGCAGCGATCGCTTTTTGCAACAACGCCGATTTTTTGCGTGGACATCGCTTTTTGCAACATCGCAGCGATCTCGTGTTTCCGAGTTGCGGTTTTTCTCGACGTACCGTACTCTGCCCGCGCCGAAAAAAGAGACCCCTGCTGGCTGCAATTTTCAAATTGACCCCATCACGCACAAGCGAAGCATTTAACGCTGGATCGGAGCTTTCATTTGCTAGGGGTATTCTCGTGTCGCCGCTTTTTCTTATTGGTTACGGGTTCCGTAAACTTGCTTCGCTTTCCGTACTACGAAGACGACCGATCCCGGACTACATCCTCACTAACTAACCCTGACGGATCCTTGACCGAGCTGCGACGCGGTGAACCGAAGCGTAGGGGGTGGCTATCACGGGCGTCTCTTGCCGGACTGCACATGACGGGCTACACGGCCCTCTCGGTCGCAGTAGACGGCAACACGCGCAGCGACTCGGTGTTCGGCAGCAATATACCCTGTGCCATGAAAATCGGCACGATCCCGCTCGACTGTGTCTGGCGTTGAACAAATGCCGATCAGCGCCGTCCACTTCGGCAAACGGACCTTGGGCAAAATACACTACCAATAACGGTGGGCCAATTGAACACCAACCTCGACCCACTTGGTCAATTCGTTCAATCTGCCGAAAGTGCGGGGAGAAGGCGATTTGTCCGACGCGTGTACCTCGCAAGAAGCCCTAACGACGAACGTAGGACTATTTGGTGTCGGTACGTTTGCATCAACAAAGCTGGCATTGGAGTAGAAAGGATCATTCAGTAGAAACGTCCAGATCCAGTAAAAATTCGTCCTCCTTTGCGAGGTTCGCGATCGACCCGGCGTCGTGAGTTAGAAGTTCGTTGAATTCAGGGTTGTCGTGCCGTGGCGCATGTAATCGTGGGTACGTCGCTCAGGGATGCCGGGTGCCAACGGCAACATGGGTTGCGTGCGATCGAGCACCTGGATTTGGCTCTTCTCGTCCATTCACAGCACCATGCCCTTGAGCGGCGGGTTAAGGTAAAGCCCGACGATATCGTGCACCTTGTCGACGAACATCCGATCGCTGGAGAGCTTGAACGTTTCCTGCCAATGCGGTTTCAAGCCAAAAGCACGCCAGATTCGTGTGACTGCCGTCTACGACAATTTCATTTCACGAGCCATCGTGCGCGTACTCCAGTGAGGCGCTCCTACAGGCACGAACTCGA
>NZ_CAXTGZ010000626.1:0-3516 GCF_964243625.1 uncultured Caballeronia sp. | reverse complement strand
AGATTCCCGATCTCGTGGTGATGTCGGTGGGCATGACCTTCGTGCTGATCATTGCGGGCATCGACTTGTCGGTGGGATCGGTGCTTGCGCTCGGCGCTGCGCTGACCAGCGTCGCCGCGCTGCAATGGCACTGGCCTGCGCTGCCTGCCGCCCTGCTCGGCATGGCAGGCGCAACGCTGACCGGCTGCGTGACCGGCGCGGTGACGGTGGGCTGGCGCATTCCGTCGTTCATCGTGTCGCTCGGCGTGCTCGAAGCGGCGCGCGGTCTTGCCTACCAATTGACAAACTCGCGTACGGCCTACATTGGCGATGCGTTCGACTTCCTGTCCAATCCGATCGCTTTCGGCATTTCGCCGTCGTTCCTGATTGCGATCGCCGTGATGATCGTCGCGCAACTCGTGTTGACGCGCACCGTGTTCGGCCGATATCTGGTCGGGATCGGTACGAACGAAGAAGCGGTGCGGCTTGCAGGTGTCAATCCGCGGCCCTACAAGGTCATCGTGTTTGGGTTGATGGGACTGCTGTCCGGCCTGGCCGCCCTGTTCCAGATCTCGCGCCTCGAAGCCGCCGATCCTAACGCGGGATCGGGTATCGAACTGCAAGTGATCGCGGCGGTGGTTATCGGCGGAACGAGCTTGATGGGTGGCCGCGGTTCGGTCATCAGCACGTTCTTTGGCGTCCTGATCATTTCCGTGCTTGCCGCGGGTCTGGCGCAGATCGGCGCGAACGAACCGACCAAGCGGATCATCACCGGCGCGGTGATTGTCGTCGCTGTCGTGCTG
This sequence comes from uncultured Caballeronia sp., assembly GCF_964243625.1. Classification (NCBI taxonomy): domain Bacteria; kingdom Pseudomonadati; phylum Pseudomonadota; class Betaproteobacteria; order Burkholderiales; family Burkholderiaceae; genus Caballeronia; species uncultured Caballeronia sp. Next base: position 2,734 of record NZ_CAXTGZ010000626.1, on the reverse strand, counting down.
GATACGTACCGCAGCAAGCGCCGCGTCATCTGAGCCCGGCTTGATTAAAAAAACGCTTCGGTGAGCAAGCGCTGAACGCTTCATTATTACGGGCGTATGCGTGCAAATGTCAGGCGTCTCAAAGACGCCGCCACGCATACACCAGCAGGAGAAAGACATGTCCAAAGATACGAAACAAGGCCTGGTCCTGATTGTCGGCAGCATCAATACCGATCTGGTCGCACGCTCCCCTCACCTGCCACGTCCGGGCGAAACGATCGGCGGACACGAATTCTCCGAGCACTCCGGCGGCAAAGGCGGCAACCAGGCGGTCGCGGCCGCTCGCATCGGCGGACGCGTTGCGATGGCCGGTTGCGTTGGCGCCGATGGCAACGGCAAAGTCCGGCTTGCTGGGCTCGAAGTGGAAGGCATCGATTGCGGTGCGATCGAGATCGACCCGTCGCTGCCGACCGGTGTAGCCATGGTGACCGTAGCCGACGATGGCCAGAACACCATCGTGGTCGTGGCCGGCAGCAACGGGCAGGTGACGCCCGAGATGGTCAAGCGGCACGAAGCAGTCATCAAATCAGCCGACGTCGTGGTCTGCCAGCTCGAGATCCCCTGGGACTCGGTGTATGCAACGCTGGTGACGGCCAAGCGCTTCGGCAAGCTGACGGTGTTGAATCCGGCGCCCGCAACCGGCCCGCTGCCCGCCGACTGGCTGCCACTCGTCGATTATCTGGTTCCGAACGAGGTCGAAGCCGCGATCCTTGCCGGCTTGCCGGTCGAATCGCAAAGCGGCGCACGGCGCGCGGCCAAGGAATTGCAGCGCGCGGGTGCTCGCAACGTGATCGTGACGCTGGGTTCGCAAGGCGCGTACTTGTTGCCCGAAGGCGGCGAAGGTACGCACTTCTCCGCGCCCAAGGTCGACGCAGTCGACACGACCGCCGCAGGCGACACCTTTATTGGCGTGTTCGCCGCGCAGCTTGCAGCGCGTCAGCCGCTGGAAGCTGCGATCGATCTTGCCCAGCGCGCCGCTGCCATTTCGGTAACGCGCGCAGGCGCGCAACCGTCGATCCCCACGCGCCAGGAAGTCGATAGCGCGGCCTGATTTTTTCCGGCTGTGGTCACAGCCGGAAGCGTCCCGCCTGCTTTCGCGGGCGGCCCACGCAAAGCTGCCGCATGGCGCCATGTTGCAGTCGTTGTTCGTTATCCACCAACTCGAATGGGAACAGCAATGCACTCAAGATCTATAGCAATCCTCATGAGCTCCATGGTCCTCGCCGCGTGCGGCGGCAGCGACAGCAATTCCAACTCGTCAGCCTTGGCCAATGCGCCCAAGGTCATCATGGATTCGGATTTCAACACCATGGGCGACGACGGCCAGCTTTTCGCCATGACCACGCAATTGATGGCGCAAGGCAAGGTCAACCTGCTGGGCCTGACGGTCGTCACGGGCAACGACTGGCTGCTTCAGGAACAGGCCGATGCACTCAAGGCAGTCGAACGCATGGGCGTGCAAAACACCGTAGGTGTGTACGCAGGCGCGGACTATCCGCTGCAGTACAACGTAGCGAGCATTCGCGCCCAACAGGCGGCAAATCCGAATGGTTACTTCGGCGCGTGGATGCGAGCGGAGCCCACTCAGGCTTCGCAGTTGGTCGCGCCACCGGACGGCTTCGCAACCAGCACGAAGCTGCAAGCGGAAAACGCGTCCGACTTCATGATCGATACGATCAAGAAGTATCCGAATCAAGTCACCATTCTCGAAGTGGGACCGCCGACCAATCTTGCGCTTGCATTGCAGAAGGCGCCGGAGATCGCGCCGTTGATCAAGCAGATCGTCTATATGGGTGGCGCGATGGCCGTAGCGGGCAACGCCAACGCGGTAGGCGAACTGAACTGGTGGTTCGATCCGCTCGCGGTGCGCACCGTATTGCAGACGACGATTCCGCAAACGGTGATTCCGCTGGATGTCACCAATACCGTTCCGCTCACGGAAAGCGTCTACGACCAGATCGCCAACAATCCGAGCAAGCAGACCGCCGTGACGAAGGCCTATGCAATCGCCAATGCAAACGCGTTCAGCACGAACACAGATATCTTCGATACCCTGACGATCGCTTATTTCACGGACCCGACTTACGCGACGCAGACGAAGAGCGCCTACCTCGACATCGATACAAGCAACGGCGAGACGCAAGGTCAGGTCAAGGTCTACCAGACCCCGACCACAGGCGCATCTCCGCAAAAGATCGCATACGTGACGCAGTTCGACAACAACCGGTTCTTCAGCCTTTACGTCGACCTGCTGACGCGTCCTGTTCCGGTGACGCTGCCCTGATCGACTGGAACCGAGTGGCCGCCTGACACCGCTATGCGTGTTCAGGCTGGCCTATCGCACGCGGCGAACGAGCGCGCTTATACGTGTTACGCAAATAAGCGCACAGCGGCTTTTCTATGGTCAGGAAACAAACAATCGATACAGCAGCCAGGCCGGCCAGAAACGCCGCGAATTGTGCAGGCGAAGTCGCGATGTTGGGGAACACCATCTTCGCGTATCTGAACATCGGTACGTGCAGTATGTAGAACGCGAAGCTCGCTTCGCCCAGCAGGACCATGGGCTTGCTGCCCAGCAGCCCGCTGAGCGGTCCCTTGGCGCATGCCAGGCAATAGAGCAGCAGTATGAAGGCGGGGAAAAGCAGCACCTTCGCATTCAGATGATTCGCCACGATGATCACGGTAATCGCCGCAG
>NZ_CAXTGZ010000625.1:0-3519 GCF_964243625.1 uncultured Caballeronia sp. | reverse complement strand
GATCAGGCACCGGATGGGTATCGGCAATTCGATGGGGGTGCGCCGCGCAAGTTCGTAATCGATCCGCACGGGTTGCTGAAAGCCGCTTGAAGCTCGTGCTCCAAGGGCGTCGTTATGAGGCTTTAGACAAGGCCTTAAGCGGCGCTCTGGACGACCGCCATTGAAGGAACGACGGCGAGCGGTGGCAACTGGCGGCGGCGTTCGCGAGTGGGCGCCGTTCCGAATGCATCGCGATAACTCTTGCTGAAGTGGCATGCCGACTGGAACCCGCAAGCCATCGTGATGTGCATGATCGACATATCGGTCTGCAGCAACAGTTCGCGCGCGCGGCGCAGCCGCAATGTCAGGTAGTAGTGCGTCGGCGTCATGCCGAGATGTTCACGGAATAACCGCTGCAATTGCCGCTGTGACATCCCCGCGAGCCGCGCGAGTTCTTCTCGCGACAACGGCTCTTCAATGTTGTTTTCCATCAGCGAGATCACTTCGAACAGCGACTTGTTGGCCGACCCGAGGCGCGCGACGAGCGGCATGCGCTGCTGCGCGCTGGTATCGCGAACATGCTCCACGATGAACTGTTCCGCGATCTGCGTGACCTTCGCAGATCCCACACGCGTGGCGATCAGGTTCAGCATCATGTCGAGCGGCGCGACGCCGCCGGTACACGTCACACGATCCCGGTCGATAACAAAAAGCTCCTTGAGAAATCGTGTGTCGGGAAATTCTTCTTTAAGCGCCGACATGTTTTCCCAATGGATCGCGCATGCGTAACCGGCGAGCAGACCCGCGCGTGCGAGTGCATACGTTCCGGTGCAAAGGCTCCCCAGCGCGCTACCGAGTCGCGCGAAGCGGCGCAACGCAGCGAGATGGGCCGCCGTGGTTTCACGTTGCACATCGATACCGCCCACCACGAACACGATATCCGGTTGCCCTACGCAATCGACCGGGCCGGTATCGACGGAAAGACCGTTGCTTGCCGCCACCGGCCCACCTTCCGGGCTCACGACGGACCACGTATAAAGCTTTTGCCCCGTCAGATAGTTCGCCATGCGCAGCACTTCGATAGCGTTGGTGAACGCGATCATCGTGAAGTTCGGTAGCGGCATGAACGCAAAGTGCGCGAGCGACGCGGTGCGATCGGGGGACATGGAGGAATGATTCCTTCGAATCTTTGGGTTGCTGTGTCGTGGGGCACGACTATGGACATTTTGTAGATGTTTGCAACTAGCATGCCATCAGGCTAAACCCTATTGGCATTGAAGCTTACGCAAATGTAAGTGCCAAGCAGCGCACCGGGACGGGGATAGCGTGCAAGTCGCGCACCGCGCGAGCGCGCGAATTGTCCGCCGCAGTGCAGCAACAGACCGCTTAACTCAAAGCGTCCGTTGCGACTTGTGTAAAACGGACGCTCATGTCGGAAAAGGCCAAGAACACGTCTAAATTCATAAATTGGCGGATTCAGCGAAAGTCAAGAATAGACGCATCAGGAAGGGGTTTCAAACGCTTCGGCATGACGAATTCACTTTCCAAAATACGACTTGTCCCCGAACCCACGGATGCTTCAATGGCAAATTCCACGACCCGCCCCGCCGCGCCTTTCTTTGACGAACCGCTTGCGACTCGCGATGCATCCGTGCGCAGCGCGATCCTCAAGGAACTGGAGCGCCAGCAATCGCAAATCGAATTGATCGCGTCGGAAAACATCGTGTCGCGTGCGGTGCTCGAGGCGCAGGGTTCGGTGCTGACGAACAAATACGCGGAAGGGTACCCGGGCAAGCGTTATTACGGCGGTTGCGAATTCGTCGATGAAATCGAAACGCTTGCCATTGATCGCGTGAAGCAGATCTTCAACGCGCAGTTCGCGAACGTGCAACCGCACTCGGGCGCACAGGCCAACGGCGCGGTGATGCTGGCGCTGACCAAGCCTGGCGACACGGTGCTCGGCATGTCGCTCGATGCGGGAGGCCACCTGACACATGGCGCCAAGCCAGCCATGTCCGGCAAGTGGTTCAACGCGGTGCAGTACGGCGTGAATCGCGAGACCATGTTGATCGATTACGAGCAGATCGAAGAACTTGCGATGCAGCACAAGCCGACGTTGCTGATCGCAGGTTTCTCGGCCTACCCCCGCGAACTTGACTTCGCGCGCTTGCGTGCCATTGCCGACAAGGCCGGCTCGAAGCTCATGGTCGACATGGCGCACATCGCCGGCGTGATCGCAGCGGGGCGTCATCAGAATCCGGTCGAGCATGCGCACGTGGTGACATCTACCACGCACAAGACCTTGCGCGGTCCGCGTGGCGGCTTTGTGCTGACCAACGACGAAGACATCGCCAAGAAGATCAATTCCGCGGTTTTCCCCGGCCTCCAGGGCGGCCCGCTCATGCATGTGATCGCCGGCAAGGCCGTTGCCTTCGGCGAGGCGCTGCAGCCTTCGTTCAAGACGTATATCGACAATGTGCTGGCGAATGCCAGGGGGCTGGGCGAAGTGCTCAAGGCCGGTGGCGTGGATCTCGTCACGGGCGGCACGGATAACCACTTGCTGCTCGTCGACCTGCGTCCGAAGGGATTGAAGGGCAATCAGGTCGAGCATGCGTTGGAACGCGCCGGCATCACCTGCAACAAGAACGGCATCCCGTTCGATCCGGAAAAGCCCACAGTCACTTCGGGCGTGCGCCTCGGTACGCCGGCCGGCACCACGCGCGGTTTTGGCGTGGCCGAATTCCGCGATATTGGCCGCCTGATCGTGGAGGTGTTCGACGCGCTGCGCGACCATCCGGAAGGCCATGCCGACACAGAACACCGCGTGCGCCGCGAGATCTTCGCGCTGTGCGAACGCTTCCCCATTTATTGATTACGTCCTCCCATTCTGGAGCATGAGATGAGCACACTGCACGACACCAGCATCATCATCGACGGGCTGAATATTTCGAAGTTCGAGCCTTCTGTGTTCGAGGACATGAGAAAGGGCGGCGTGACCGCAGTGAATTGCACCGTGTCGGTCTGGGAGAGCTTCCAGAAGACCGTGGACAACATCGCCGAGATGCGCCAGATGATGCGCGAACACAGCGACATTCTCACGCTCGTGCGCACCACCGACGACATCCGCCGCGCCAAGCAGGAGAACAAGACGGGCATCATCTTCGGTTTCCAGAACGCGCATGCGTTCGAGGACAACCTCGGTTATATCGAAACGTTCAAGCAGCTCGGCGTGAACGTCGTGCAGCTTTGCTACAACACGCAGAACCTGGTTGGTACAGGATGTTATGAGCGCGACGGCGGTCTTTCCGGGTTCGGCCGCGAAGTGATCCAGGAGATGAATCGCGTGGGCATCATGGTCGACCTTTCGCACGTGGGCGGCAAGACGTCTTCGGAAGCGATCGCTGCATCCACGAAGCCGGTCTGCTATTCGCACTGCTGCCCTTCGGGCCTGAAGGAACATCCGCGCAACAAGACCGACGAACAGCTCAAGGAAATCGTCGACGCCGGCGGTTTTGTCGGCGTGACGATGTTCGCGCCGTT
>NZ_CAXTGZ010000624.1:0-3523 GCF_964243625.1 uncultured Caballeronia sp. | reverse complement strand
CGGTCGAGCATCTGAAGCAGAACATTGAGAGCGTGGACCTTCGCTTGCCAGATAATGCGTTATTGTCGTTGGACGAAATCGGTTCCGATAAAACGCGTACCTAGCTCTGTCGTCGGGCGTAACGACCGGCAAATCGAAGGCGACGCGGCTACGGTGAGGTCCATGTGCAAAGTGTGTTGCACCTAAGACAGGGAGGGCGATGAGAGTACTCTCGCGCCAGCGTTCCAAATTTCGGCCGTCGGGTCTTGAACGAACAACAGAGCTGTGCAGGAGAAATCGATGTCAATATCATTCGGCGCGACAAGTACTGCCGACGAGGTAATCGAAGGAGTCGACCTACGCAACCGACGCGTACTCGTGACCGGCGTGTCTTCCGGGGTTGGTGTAGAGACGGCTCGTGTTCTGGCGTCTCACGGGGCGTACGTGGTCGGCGCTGCCAGAGACCCGAACAAGGCTCTTCGGGCGACCGAGCAGGTCCGCGCTCAGGCAACAAGGGGCGGAGGCTTCGACCTTATTGAGCTTGATTTGGCCTCCCTTATGAGTATCCGTGCGAGCGCTGACGAATTAGTGAAGGCGGGCGAGCGCTTCGACGTCGTCATTGCCAACGCAGGTGTGATGGCGAGCCCGAAAGGGACGACCGTTGACGGATTCGAGACGCAGTTCGGGACCAACCACCTCGGGCATTTCGTTTTCGTCAACCGCATTGCGGGCCTCATCAAGCCGGGCGGTCGTCTCGTCACGGTCGCCTCAGCTGGTCATCGCGGCGCCGATGTCGATCTCGACGATCCCAATTTCGAGCACACGTTCTACGATCCGCTGATGGCGTATCGCCGTTCCAAAACGGCGAACATCCTCTTCGCGGTCGAGTTCGACCGGCGTCACGAGGCCGCGGGCGTGCGCGCCACAGCCGTGCACCCTGGCGCCGTGCTGACCGAGACCACCCGCAAAATGATCGAAAAGCAGCCGGCTGCCGCCTCTGCCTTCCAATGGAAGACCGTCGAACAGGGTGCGGCAACATCGGTGTGGGCAGGTTTCGTCGCGGCTGCCGACGAGGTCGGCGGCCTCTATTGCGAAGACTGTCACGTCGCTGCCGTGAACAACAGCCCCGCGGACGCCTTCGGTGTAAGGGCCTACGCTCTAGATCCCAGGCATGCAAAAGCGCTGTGGATCAAAAGCGAGGAAATGGTCGGCGAGCGGTTCTGATTGCTGACATCACTGGCCTAGGTTTTGTGTGCTCGGACGCCTTGGGGTCAGGATTCAATTCCATTACACACGCATGGTCCTGAAAGTCGTTAAACGTTTTCGTCAGCTTGACCAAAAAAGGCCAAGAGTTCTCTAGTTACTGCTTCTGGCTGCTCCTCAGGCAGGAAATGTCCGCAGAACGACACGACGGCGCCGCGCACGTCATCGGCGAATGCACGAAGCGGCGCCGCCATATCGGCGATGGATCCCTGATCGGAGCCAAGTGCTAAGAGCGGCATTTTGAGCTTCCCCTTGGTTGCTTGCTCTCGGTTCTGTCGAGCCGAAACTGCTGCGGCGCGGTAGTAGGCGAGCCCGGCTCGAAGCCCGCCGTCTTTCTTGAAGATCCTGAGATACTCGGTGAGGTCGGCGTCCGTGAAGGTCTCGGGATTCGCTGTTTTGCGGCGGAGAAACCAATCGAGGTACTCGCGCTCGCGGCCGCTGATCAAGGCTTCGGGCAAATCGGGTATGACATGAAAGGCGAAATGCCAAGTGCGCCAAGCTTGATCCGGCGCAATCGGCAGGGCGTCCGGCAGCGTGATGCCTGGAATGCCGGCATCCAATAGGGCCAAGCGCCGCACCTGCTCGCTGAACAATGCCGCGTAGGGATACGCAACCCATGCGCCAACATCGTGACCCACCAGGTTGCAGCTGGTTATCCCAAGTTGCTGAAGCAGCCCGTGCACGCGAACGGCTAACGTTTCCGTATCGTAACCATCGGCAGGTCGGTCCGAATCGCCTTGTCCAGGAAGGTCAGGCGCGATGACCCGGTAGATCCCGCCAAGCAGTGGCATGACCTTTCGCCACGCAAACCAGCTTTCCGGAAAGCCAGCGAGGAGGACGAGAACGGGTCCGTCCGCTTTGCCGCCCGATACGTAGTGAATCCGGATGCCATCGACAGTTTGAAAGCCATGTTCGAAGCCGTCGAGGTCGGGATCGGGCCGGGAAGCGGGAGTGGCCTGAATCGGCCTGGTGGGCGGTGACGACAGTTGCGGTTCGGTCATGAGCGACGCTCCAAAAATTGGTCATAAAGAGGAGGAAGACCAGCCCCCGCGTCAACGTGGAGGCGGCCATCGAAAGAAACTGGCCGCCGTGTTTGCAGTATGGCGACGCATCGGAGGGAGCGTTCCAAGGGTTGATTCTCTCGGATCGCCAAAAGACATGAAGAATGGCAAGCAGGAGCCTATCGGCGTCGTGACAATGTTTGGGTGCCTGTTCGCGCAGACGATTGCAACTTCACGTGAATCGGCTGGGAGGGCCTGCGCCTGGTAGCTCTCACTCCGATAAGTCCGCGCGCGATCGCGAAGAAAAAGATTGTGCGAACCGGTGGTTTTGACGTGTCGTGATGCATGCAACTGACTGTTTCCAACTTTGCCCTCATTTAGCGAGCAATCGCATAGTTTGGTCAACCGCGGCTGTTACCTCGGCGGGAGTCTGACCAATTTTGCCAACTACCCGAAATCCCTGCACGAGACACAGAAGGATGCGTGCCGACGTGTCAGGATCAATTTCGGCCACGATAGATTTATCGGATTGGCCGAGCTTTATGATGTCTCGAAAGAGCGCTTCCACTCGCTGCAAGGATCGCGTCACGCGAGCTGTCATTTCCTCGTCAAACAGGGCAATTTCGGTGGCGCTCGCTACCACCAAACAACCCCGTCGACCTTCAATACCTTGTGACGACTCAGCGTAAAAACGAAGCATGGCACGAAGCTTTTCCTCGCCGCTTTGCTGAGCATCGAGCAAACCTCGCAGATGCGCACTACGGACATCGGTATAGCGATCAAAGGCGGCAAGGAAGATCGCCCGCTTGTCACTGAACGCCTTGTAGATGCTGCCAGCGGTAAGACCCATGGCCGAGCCCAACTCCGTTAGCGACGCAGCGTGATATCCGCGCTCTCGAAAAACGAGCAGTGCCGCGTCCAAGGCAGCATTCATATCAAACTGCCGTGGCCGACCAGGGCCGCGACGTCCAATTTCCAACGTATTATCCATGCTGATAGATGCTATTCCAAGTTATTGAGGAAGGTCGACTTTAATATTTAGCGTCCGTTAGTACTAGTACTGCTTCGTTTAATCGAAGCCGGCCCGCAGCGGTTCCCATCTCAATGCAGCCATCGCGAGCAACGATCCGATGATAGGTAAAGGCCACGGTCGATGAATGTCGAGATGTTGCAAAGCTGCTGCAGTGCACGAGCCCGCGAGCAAACTCGCCCACAAAGGTGCCTGAAGAGTCCAAGACAAGTCGGCGCGCCTGCCAGTCACCCAATTGCCGATCCCCTGT
>NZ_CAXTGZ010000623.1:0-3525 GCF_964243625.1 uncultured Caballeronia sp. | reverse complement strand
CGCGAACGTCTGCGCACGCGTCGATAGCGTATTGCGCGATTTGGTCGGGGCGACAATCATCAAACCGCAGGACCCCGCTAGTTACAGTTGTCGGCGCAGCAAGGACGATCGTCCCTTCGTAGAATCGTTCTTCGGACACTTGGCTGCCGGAGGCTTTCACAGGCTGTCGACGACCACCGGCAGCTCACCGACGGCCAAACGCGGTGCCGATCCTGATGCGGCCGCGCTCGCCACTCAATTCCAGCTCGAATATGCGCACGAACTCCTCGATACGCTGATCGCCAATTACAACTCGACGCCGCACTCAGGGCTAGGCTACCGTAGTCCGCTAGAACAGCTTGAGCGATGGATGGCTGAGAACCCATCAGCCATCCGCACGGTTGATCCGGAGGCAGTTCGCCGTATGGTCGGCGTACGCAAGCTTTGCACACTGCTTGGCGGCGTCAACAACGGACGTCGGCCGCATTTCAATTTCGCCAACGCACGCTACTCAGCCGAGTGGTTGTGCTTGCGCACCGATCTCTTAGGGAAGAATTTCTGGTTACATCTGGACGACGAAGACGACGCCCGCTATGCCGCCGTCTCCACGCAACACGGAATTTTTATTGGCGTGGTGCGCGCCGCGCCTCCATGGCATCGGACACCACATTCGCTCTATGTGCGCCAAGCAATCCGCGCGCTCGAGAAGCGTCGTCTTCTGCACCTGGCGAATCACGGCGACGCGGTTGAAGCGTTGCTACGTTACGCAGAGGATTCTCCTGAGCGCAAACTCCCTGTCCATCCGGCCTATCTTGAAGCGCGCCGGATTTTGGAGCAACATGCGCAACGGCTCGCCGGTCAATCTATGGTGAGTATCGTCAAACACGCTGAGCCGCCCGCGGCGAACGCTAAATCGACGGCCGCTGCCGCGACACCTAGCAGCCCCACGTCGTCGCCGCCAATGCGCCGGGCGCAGCAATGGTGACGTCGCCCAGACGCGCTACGGAGCCCCTCGTAGCCGCTCACGTGCCCCGTGACCACCCCGTGGTTACGAGAGATTATTCGCTGTTCACAATCGCAATCAATGACATGGTCGATCGCATCGCAGGTTGGCTAGACGATCAGATCGACGGCGCAACCATCTTCGGGCCGTCGAGGTTCGGCAAATCGAGCGCTGTTGATCACTGGCTCCAGCGTCTGCTATCAGAACGCCACGGCGGATACGTGCCATTGGTTATCTGGAGTCACACTGATTCGGGCAGCAGTCAGGCCGTTGGCCGCTTCTACGCGCACTTGCTCGAGGCGAGCGGTCACCGGCTCGCCTCGGCACGACGCAATCCGCTCGAACGACAAATCATGCTCGTCGAACGCTGGATTGAACTTGCGGCGCAAGGCGGGGGCCGTTTTCTTGTTCTGGTCATCGACGAAGCGCAGGGCATGAGTCAGCGCGAGTGGCTGTGGCTCGTCGAGCTTCACAGTCTTCTTGAGAAGCAGCGCGTGCGCTTATGTGTATTTTCGATCGCTTCGTTGCAATTCTTCGATGAACCACTTGGCATGGCGCTCGCAGGCGGCGCTCACGTGGCCGCCCGCTTCATGCTCGCATCGGAATCCTTTCACGGTGTGCGAAGTACTGACGAGCTTGCCTATGTCATGCGTGGCTATGACGACGGTAGTGAATGGCCTGCGGGCTCAGGCCGCTCATTCACGGCAGGCTTGGCGCCGCGCCCTTGGGCCGGAGGATTTCGGATGGAGCATCAGGCCGACAGGCTCATGCACGCGATGAACGAAACACTTCCCTCGCATTATGCCGGTCCGATGGATTTTCCGATGAAGACGGTAGCGCAAGCGTGTCGCCATGTTCTTCTTCACGTCGCCAGTGGAGGAGATGTCGAGATAGGGACCTCCCCCGAAGCGTGGCGCTTGGCCGTTGAGAACTGTGGGCACCGCACACTGATGGCCCTCGTGTCAGCGACTGCCGCTCTTCGCGGCGCAAGTCGCCGGGAGGTGAGTCATGCCTGAAGGCCGTCTTACCTGGCATCGTGGCAGTATTCTGCCGTACGCATCGTTGTGGCACACGGTTCTGCGAGCATGCGCGCTTAACGCGCTTCACCCTGCTGACCTGCCAACCACCAGCGCGCGTCCAACTCGATCAGTGGATTTACTCGATATCCAGACCAGTAAGATCGACGTTGCGGCGCTCGCTCGCGCATTGGGCGAGCCGCCAAGTGCCTTTGACTGGTCGACACTTGATGCACTGCCGGCTGCGCTGCGGATAGCGCTCGCCGTACCGCAACCACGTGTGTGCCTTGCCTGTATGGCGTCAGGCTACCATTCAGCGCTGTTTTCCGTCGCTCTGCTCGACGCATGCCCGATTCATCACATCCCGCTTGTCGATCGCTGCCGCTGCGGTGCACCGTTTAACGCCACAATGCGCTCGCTTGCCGACTTCGGAACGGCAGGAAGCTGTCAGTGTGGGCGGCTACACTTTTTTACGCACGAAACCTGTCGTCAACCATCGATGACAGCTGATATGACGCAGGCGCTCATCCCTATCGTGGCGTGGCTACACGCGTTATCGCGACTCGTCCGACCGTCGCGATTGGACGAAGCCCTGTCCCAACACCTCACTGGCAGTCTCGAGTGGCTGGTTACCGCCGCGCAATCGCTTGGAGTCGCCTATCCCGCGTGTCTTAGACATACGTTGTCTACGGCCGCTAATACTGAGACCGTTGTGTATGGCGGTCCGTCTAAGGCGGTACCGCGCCGGGGTCGTCCACCGCCAGTTGACGTTGAACCGAACAGCAGATCGTCACTTCGGCAAACGGAGCCTGCCTTTGACGTGTACCGCGCGCTCGCGCGTCATATACGACGGCACGTCGCACCCGACGGCGATTTATGGATATCCCGCTTCATGCGCTCGTGCGACCCAATTGAGATCGGCGAACTCATTTGCAATAGTGGCGACGCACAGAAAGCATTTGTTGCCATGCTTTGGGCTCGCTCGGTTGAACCGGGCGTTGAACGACATCGCTGGCCTCACCGACTTCCCTCAACCGGATTGAGCAACTCGCTTGCTGAGATCGTGGCGGCCGATTGCCGGCTCTGCGGAGTGGAATATGCAGACACCGAGACGCGGCACTGGCTGACATGCCATGCAGCCCGCGTGAGCCTCGGCGCGCTATGGAATCACGCTCAAGGACGCGCTACGTGCGCAGTCTGTCTGAGGCTTGCTGCATGGGATAAAACGTCACAGGGGACCTCATGGCGTGACAGCGCGTGGCTCGCGCTTGCCACCCCTTTCAGCATGCAATTCGCGGCGCCAACCTTCGCAAGCTGGCCAATAAAACCGCGCGCTAGCAAAACATTGCGGAAGGCAGCGAACGTCGCACGAGAACAGGCGCGTCACGACGCGATGTGGGCAGCCAGTAAGGGCGCATGCCTGACATGGTCGGAAGGTGACAGCTGGCACGTGATCAATGCAATCACGCCAGTCGATTTTGATGTACGCCATCGACGATTGTTGGGGTGGAATGATGGGCACCCGTG
>NZ_CAXTGZ010000622.1:0-3533 GCF_964243625.1 uncultured Caballeronia sp. | reverse complement strand
AGTGCATCGATTGTGCGGATTCCCGGCATTTACGCGGGCAACCGCTTGCCGCTTGCGAGGTTGCAGAAGGGGACGCCCGCTCTCGCGCCCGCGGACGATGTTTTCACCAATCACATTCATGCCGACGATCTCGCGGCCATCATGGTCCTGGCGATCCGGCGTGGACGGCCGCAGCGTGTGGTGCACGCATCGGACGACAGTGAATTGCGCATGGGCGATTATTTCGACCGCATCGCCGACGCCTATGGGCTGCCGCGCGCCCCGCGCGTTTCGCGCGAAGAAGCCGAAGCGCAACTCGAACCGATGATGCTCTCGTTCATGCGCGAGTCGCGACGCTTGAAAAACGCCCGATTGCGTCAGGAGATGCGTTACGCGTTGCGATATCCGAGCATCGACGACTTCTTGAAGCGCGTTGAGGTCACATCAGAACCGGCAGCGTCTCCAGCAGGATGAAGCACAGCAATGCGCCAATCAGCGCCCCGATCAGGTTCGGTTGGTAACGGTGGCGAAGGTGCATCGTCACCATCAAACCGGCGATAAACACCACGCTGATTGCCACGAACGCGATCATTGCAAGGCTCATGTGGGCGGCCATGACGGCCCTCCTGCTTTTTTATTAGTCGTGAAAGCAGTATAGATTTTGGTCCGACGAAAGGCATGCTGCAGTGCGGCTACGGTGTTTGCGTTTTTGCAACGCTAACAAAAAGCTAGCGTGAATCGATGAACGCCGAGACATCCGCGAGTACGGTCGAGCGTCCCCGCAAGGGCAGCGCCAGCGCCGCAACGATCCGAACGTGGCTGAACCCGTCGTAGTGTTTCACTTCCACCGAATCACCATGTTTGCGCAGCACCGCTGCGAGACGGTCGGTGTTGCCGGGATCGACGGTGGTGTCGTCGGTGCCGGCGGCAAGGAACATCGGCGGTTCGTGGCCGGTGACGTAGTTGACCGGCTGGCTTTCCGGACGCGTGCTGGCCGGGAAGACATCGAGCAGCGTGCGATCCTGTATTGGCAGGAAATCGTAAGGTCCGGCGAGGCCGATCACGCCGCGCAAATCGGCCTTCGACATCGATTGCGACGCCAGATAACGCGGGTCTGTCGCAATCAACGCCGCGAGATGCGCGCCGGCCGAATGGCCCATCACGAACAAGCGGTCCGGATCGCCGCCGAATTCCTGCGCATGATCGCGGGCCCAGCGCACGGCGGCAGCGGCGTCATCGACAAAACCGGGAAAAGCCGTCTCCGGATACTTCCGGTAATCGGGCAACACGGCTACGTAGCCACGCGAGGTCAGCGCCTGAGCTACGAAAAGGTAGTTGCTGCGGCTGCCGTTCTGCCAGCTTCCGCCGTAAAAGAACACGACGACAGGGCGCTTTTCACCCGGCGCGGCCGGCTGCGAGGGAACGTAGACATCGAGTTCCTGTTCCTCGTCCGAGCCGTAGGCGATATCGGCCGTTTTCCGATAACCGCTCGACGGAATCGCTGCGTTCAAAAGTCTGACAGGGCTGCATGCGGCGAGCGCCGTGGCGCACAAGCTGGCGAGACCGAGCATCAGGGTACGGCGTTTTTGTTGTACTGGCATGAAGTTCTTGATGCGAAGGGATGCCAGGATTTACGTTTGGCCGGCCCGGATGGATGCAGGGCGATCAGCTTTGCCTGAGCATTGCGAGATCGGCGTCGTTCAGCCAGCGCCATTGGCCTTCAGCGAGGTCGGGCGGCAAAGCATAGCCGCCAATGCGTTCCCGATGCAGTCCATCCACGCGATTCCCCGACGCCGCGACCATGCGCTTGACCTGGTGATACTTACCCTCCAGCACGGACAGTTCCAGCAGCCGTTCGCCGCGTTGATTTGCCGAGACGGCGGTGATCGGCTGCGACTCGCCGTGCAAAAGAACGCCTTCGCGAAGCGCGCCGAGCTGGGTCTCATCGAGTGGATGTTTGGTGGTTGCGAGGTAGACCTTCGGCACTTTCTTTTTCGGCGATGTGAACGCATGGACGAACGCGCCATCGTCGGACAAAAGCAGCAGGCCGGTCGTGTCCTGATCGAGCCGTCCGACGCACTGCACGCCACGCTCTGCGAGTTGCAGCGGCAGCAGATGGAACACGCTCAAATGATGCTGCGGGTCCCGCGAGCATTCATAGCCTGGCGGTTTGTTCAGCACCAGATACGCTTTTTCGCGATACTGCCAGCGGACGTCATCGACATGGAACTCGAAGGACATCAAGGCATCCGGGGTAATCGTGGTGTCCGGATTGGTGCATGTCGCTCCGCCGATGGACACGCGCCCGTCCGCGATCAGCGCGCGGCATTGCCGGCGTGAGCCAAAGCCCTGTGTGAAGAGAATGCGTTCGAGATCCATCGGGGCGTTGCCTGGCTCAAGTGAAGTGAAGCGAATTGAAGGGCGGGCGCACATTCTAGCAACGCGCATGAAAGGCCATTTTTCATGGATATGCCTTCCACTGCCGTCTATGCTTTTCCAACGAGTGAGAACGAATCACACGAGCTACGCAAATCACGCGAACCACGAAAGGAAGCTGAAACCGCATTGACGCATTATCGGTTCGACACCCCTCTTTTTCCTCAAGGAGCACGACATGGCAAAAAACACGGTCGCGGAATTTCTGGCGAAGACATTGGCCGCAGCGGGCGTCGAACGAATCTGGGGCGTGACGGGCGACAGCCTGAACGGACTTGCCTATAGCCTCGATCAGGTCGGCTCGATCAAATGGATGCACACGCGGCACGAGGAAGTCGCGGCGTTCGCGGCCGGCGCCGACGCTGCGTCGACGGGAAAACTCGCCGTCTGCGCCGGCAGTTGCGGCCCGGGCAACCTGCATCTGATCAACGGCTTGTACGACTGCCACAGGAACCAGCAGCCCGTCCTGGCGATCGCTGCGCATATTCCGTCGTCGGAGATCGGGCTCGGGTACTTCCAGGAAACGCATCCTACCGAACTGTTCAAGGAATGCAGCCATTACGTCGAGCTGGTCTCGAACGCCGCGCAATTTCCCCGCGTGCTCGCCCGCGCAATGCGCACGGCGATCGAAGAGCGCGGCGTGGCGGTGATCGTGCTGCCAGGGGATGTGGCGTTGAGCGAAGCGCCTGCCGAGACGCCATCGTGGTCGTCGACGGGTCCTTCGACCATCCTGCCTTCGGATATCGATATTGAAAGGCTCGCGGCCATGCTGAACGAGTCGGACGCCGTCACGCTCATGTGCGGCAGCGGCACTGCCGGCGCGCACGACGAAGTCGTCGCACTCGCGGACGCGCTCGGCGCACCGGTCGTGCATGCAATGCGCGGCAAGCAGTTCATCGAATGGGACAATCCGTATGACGTCGGCATGACGGGGCTGATCGGCTTCAGCTCGGGTTATCACGCCATGATGTCCTGCGACACGCTGCTGCTGCTCGGCTGCGATTTCCCGTACCGCCCGTTTTATCCCACCGACGCCAAGATCATCCAGGTCGACTGGCGCGGCTCGAGGCTCGGCGCGCGCGCGCCCTTGTCGCTCGGATTGGTGGGAACGGTGAAGG
>NZ_CAXTGZ010000621.1:0-3533 GCF_964243625.1 uncultured Caballeronia sp. | reverse complement strand
CGTTCGGTGCATCCGCTCGCGAGCCGCGCGCGCGTCACGTTGCGCGAACTGATCTACGAATATGGCGGTGGCACGGCAACCGGCCGGCCGGCGCGCGCTGTGCAAGTCGGCGGTCCGCTTGGCACATATTTGCCCGAGAGCCAATGGGATATCCCCATGGATTACGAAGCGTATGCGGCGGTGGGCGCGGTGGTCGGTCATGGCGGCATCGTGATTCACGACGACACCTCCAACCTCGCCGACCTCGCCCAGTACGCGATGCACTTTTGCGCCGTCGAATCCTGCGGCAAATGCACGCCGTGCCGGATCGGTTCCACGCGCGGCGTTGAAGTCATCGCGAAGATCCGCGCCGGCGATACATCGCCGAAACAGGTTACGTTGCTGCGCGAACTCTGCGACACCATGCTTGCCGGATCGCTCTGCGCGATGGGCGGCATGACGCCCTATCCGGTGATGTCCGCCCTCGATCATTTCCCCGAAGACTTCGGTCTTTCGCGTAAGCCGTCGCAGAAAGCGGCTTAAAAGAAGGAGCACATATATGTCCAGTTCTTCCTGCGGTTCCGGTAATTGCGCCTGCAAAACGAAGCTGCGCGATCCCTTCGACGACACCGACTACGGCACGCCGCTGCGCCATGCCGATATCGATGTGACGCTGGATATCGATGGCACGCCGGTCACCGTACCGGCCGGAACATCGGTGATGCGCGCGGCGATCGAGGCCGGTGTAAACGTGCCGAAACTTTGCGCGACGGATTCGCTCGAGCCGTTTGGTTCGTGCCGTCTCTGCCTGGTCGAAATCGAGGGCAAGCGGGGTTATCCGGCATCGTGCACGACACCCGTTGAAGCCGGCATGAAAGTGCGCACGCAAACGGACAAGCTGCAGTCGCTGCGCAAGAACGTGATGGAGTTGTATATCTCCGATCACCCGCTCGATTGCCTGACGTGCCCGGCAAACGGCGACTGCGAACTGCAGGACATGGCAGGCGTGGTTGGTTTGCGCGAAGTGCGCTACGGCTACGAAGGCGCGAATCACCTGAAGGACAAGAAGGACGAATCCAATCCGTATTTCACGTACGACGCGTCGAAGTGCATCGTATGTAACCGATGCGTGCGCGCGTGCGAAGAGACGCAAGGCACGTTCGCGCTGACCATCGCGGGACGCGGTTTCGAATCGCGCGTGGCGGCAAGCGAAAACCAGCCGTTCATGGAATCGGAATGCGTGTCGTGCGGCGCGTGCGTGGCGGCATGCCCAACGGCGACGCTGCAGGAAAAGACCGTCATCATGCTGGGTCAGCCCGAGCATTCGGTCGTGACCACGTGCGCGTACTGCGGCGTCGGCTGCTCGCTGAAGGCGGAAATGAAAGGCAGCCAGGTCGTGCGCATGGTGCCGAACAAGAACGGCGATGCCAACGACGGCCACGCCTGCGTCAAGGGCCGCTTTGCATGGGGTTATGCCACGCACAAGGACCGCATCACCAAGCCGATGATCCGCGCGAAGATCACCGACCCGTGGCGCGAAGTAAGCTGGGAAGAAGCGCTTTCGTATGCGGCGAGCGAATTCCGCCGCATTCAGGACAAGTACGGCGTGGATTCGATCGGCGGGATTACATCGTCACGATGCACGAACGAGGAAACCTACCTCGTGCAAAAACTCGTGCGCGCGGCGTTCGGCAACAACAACGTCGATACCTGCGCCCGTGTTTGCCATTCGCCGACGGGTTACGGGCTGAAGACAACGCTGGGTGAATCGGCGGGCACGCAGACGTTTGCATCGGTTGAGAAGGCCGACGTGATCATGGTGATCGGTGCGAATCCGACCGATGGCCACCCTGTGTTTGCATCGCGTCTCAAGCGGCGCGTGCGTGAAGGCGCGCAACTGCTCGTGGTGGATCCGCGCCGGATCGATATCGTCGATACGCCGCACGTGAAGGCTTCGCATCATCTGGCCTTGCGTCCGGGCACGAACGTCGCGGTGGTCAACTCGCTCGCCCATGTGATCGTCACCGAGGGGCTCGTGGACGAAGAATTCGTAGCCGAGCGCTGCGAAGCGCGCGCGTTCCAGCAATGGCGCGACTTTGTATCGTTGGAAGAAAACTCGCCTGAAGCCATGGAAGCCATTACCGGCGTTCCGGCGCAGTCCGTTCGCGAAGCCGCGCGCATTTATGCCAACGCACGCAACGGCGCGATCTATTACGGCCTCGGCGTGACGGAACATGCGCAAGGCTCGACGACCGTCATGGGCATCGCGAATCTTGCGATGGCAACGGGCAATATTGGCCGTGAAGGTGTCGGCGTGAATCCGCTGCGTGGCCAGAACAACGTGCAGGGTTCGTGCGACATGGGTTCGTTCCCGCACGAGTTGCCGGGCTATCGCCATATCAGCGACGCGGCTGTGCGCGCATTGTTCGAAGAAGCGTGGAGCGTCAAGCTGCAGTCGGAACCGGGACTGCGCATTCCGAACATGTTCGATGCCGCCGTTCACGGCAGCTTCCTCGGCCTTTATTGCCAGGGCGAGGACATCGTCCAGTCGGACCCGAATACGCAGCACGTGTCGAAGGCGTTGTCGTCGATGGAATGTATCGTCGTGCAGGATATCTTCCTGAACGAAACCGCCAAGTATGCGCATGTGTTCCTGCCGGGTTCGTCGTTCCTGGAAAAGGACGGCACGTTCACGAATGCCGAACGCCGCATTTCGCGCGTGCGCAAGGTCATGCCTCCGCTGCCGGGTCTTGCCGACTGGGAAGTGACGATCAAGCTGGCGCGCGCGCTCGGGTATGAAATGGGCTATACGCACCCGTCACAGATCATGGATGAGATCGCAAGCCTCACGCCGACGTTCACGGGCGTGTCGTACAAGCGTCTCGATGAACTCGGCAGCATCCAGTGGCCTTGCAACGCGCAGGCGCCGGAAGGCACGCCGACCATGCATATCGATGAATTCGTGCGCGGCAAGGGTCACTTCGTGATCACGAAGTTCATCGCGACGCCGGAGAAGGTCAC
Source organism: uncultured Caballeronia sp. (assembly GCF_964243625.1). NCBI lineage: Bacteria > Pseudomonadati > Pseudomonadota > Betaproteobacteria > Burkholderiales > Burkholderiaceae > Caballeronia > uncultured Caballeronia sp. The sequence continues at coordinate 533 of NZ_CAXTGZ010000621.1, read as the reverse complement.
GCGCAAATACCCGCTGCTGCTGACGACGGGGCGAATCCTGTCGCAGTACAACGTGGGCGCGCAAACGCGGCGCACGGAGAATTCGCGCTGGCACGACGAGGACCGGCTGGAGATTCATCCGGTCGACGCCGAGGACCGTGGGATCAAGGCGGACGACTGGGTGGGTATTGAATCACGTGCGGGTCAGACCGTGCTGCGCGCCAAGATCACCGAGCGCATGCAACCGGGCGTGGTGTACACGACCTTCCACTTCCCGGAATCAGGCGCGAACGTGATCACCACCGACTCCTCCGACTGGGCCACGAACTGCCCCGAGTACAAGGTGACGGCCGTGCAGGTGATGCCGGTGGAACAGCCGTCGCAATGGCAGAAGGACTATTCGGCGTTCAATGTCCAGCAGCTCGAGTTCCTGAACTTGCGTGAATTGCCGGTTACGTCGGGGAAATAATCATGGATGTGAACAGCCTGGTGGACATGGCAAATCAGATTGGCGAGTTCTTCGATTCGATGCCGGATCACGAGGAAGCGCTTGA
>NZ_CAXTGZ010000620.1:0-3541 GCF_964243625.1 uncultured Caballeronia sp. | reverse complement strand
CCGTGTGAAATCGAACGTCAATATACGAGGTATAAGCAGCATGAATTTGTCTGGGCATAACCTTGCGCTGCTCGTGTCACTGAGCGCGATGCTGGAGGAGGGCAACATCACCCGTGCAGCAAAACGCGTGCATGTGAGCCAGCCGGCGTTGTCTGCACAGCTCTCCAGGTTACGCGAGTTGTTCAATGACCAGTTGCTGATTCCGGCGCAGTCGGGCCGTGGCATGGTGCTGACACCGCTGGCCGCACATTTACGTGAGCCTTTACGGCGTGCCCTGCAGATACTCGAAGACACCGTCAGCCAACCGCCGGGTTTTGACCCAGCATCGGCAGACTGCACATTTACCCTCTGCTCGAATGACAACGCCGCGGCAATTGTGGCCCCACGACTTGTGCAACTGACACGCAAGGCCGGTTTCAACGGAATTCGATTTGCCTTTCGTACTGTGGATTTCAAGCGGCTTCCCGGCCAGTTGGAAAGCGGCGAAATAGACATTGCGCTAACCTCGCGCGACACGGTGCCAGATGCGTCCCAGGCACTGCTGGTAGAGGAGACCTTCTGCATGGCACAGCGTAAGGATCACCCGCGCGGCGCCGGTCCAGTCCCGCTGGAGGAGTACGTCGATCTGGAACATGTAATCGTTTCCGGGCAAGGCGGTGGTTTTCGCAGCGGAGTCGATGACCTTCTGGCCCACCGTAGCCTGACACGCAGGGTCGGTGTGTCGGTGCAGTCTTACAGCTTGGTGCCATTGATTTTGCAAAATAGCGACCTGGTGTGCACGTTGCCGGCGCGTTTTTTTAACCGATACAAAAATGTGCTCGATACCTACGCGCTGCCTTTCGAGACAGATAGCTTCAGCCTATATGCTGCCTGGCATACACGCTTTGACCGGGACCCCTGTCACCGATGGCTGCGGGAACAGTTACGCGCTTGCCTGTGAGTTGGAGAACGCGCATGTAATCATTGAGCTATTTCCGAGATCGTCGATTAATGCTCCGTTTTGTTTACTCGGGCGATGCTTATGAACCAATAGGAAGAAGAAACTCATCCAACGGCCAGGCGCCTTGCATGACGAAACATAAGGTCTCGCCTGTGTGCCGCGTACTCATTGCCAGAACAAGCTTCCCATAACGGCTCGTAGAGTGCTCGTAATCTTTGCTTTTTCACAGGCTTTTCAGTGACGCTGTTAAACGTGGGAGTTTTGCGGGAAATTTGATCTGGCACCTCGTCGGGGGCGGGGATGTTCGTCTGGTAAACTCACGTTGTGGGAACAAGTGTGCACCATAGGAAAGAAAAGCTCTGAAAAGAAAAGTAAACACCTTTTGTCATACGGTAGGTATGAGGCATCCAAATGACCGAAGAAATATCTCTGTTAAACTGCGATACGCTTGAAGACTGCCCCCTGATTGCTTTCGTGAATCAACTGTTTGGGATGTGGGCGCTCCCGATTTTTTACCGTTTGGTCGTCATCGCCGGCCTTATACGCTTCGGAGATTTGCAACAAGTAGCAATCCCGATCGCTAAAAGAATTGACCAAGCTACTGCAGATATCGGGAACGCTGGGGCTAGTGCGTCGAGCAGTGCGTCGGAAAGTTTCACCTCATATGGAGCACGAAGCAGCCTCGGTTGCATGGGAGCTAATCGATGCCTTGGGAAGCTCTGAATAAAGGCTGAACGGCTAAGATCGGGCGTTTATAGGGCCATTGAAATTATGAACCATTTTCCTATATTGGAAAGAGCATAAAGCTCTCTAAAGGCTTTGTTCTGTTGGAAACAATTCTATGTTATATACGAGTTACCCCGCCCAGCTGTTTTTGTTTTATGCGATGGTTTACGCCAAATGAATTTGACACGACACAACCTAGCGTTCCTTACCTCTCTGAGTGTCTTGCTCGAGGAGAGGAACGTTACTCGAGCGGCTGTGAAGCTGCACTTGACGCAATCAGCATTATCCGCGCAGCTCTCTAGGTTGCGTGATCTATTTGACGATCCTTTACTCATTCCATCGCAATCCGGAAAAGGTATGGTACTCACCGCACGTGCAGAGCATTTGCGCTTGCCACTGCGTCAAGCGTTGCAGGCGTTGGAAGTAGTCGTAGGCGATGTGCCCACATTTGATCCAGCCAAATCTGAACGGACGTTCGTGATTGCCTGCAACGATAACGCCGCTGCGATCATCACTCCTCGACTGCTGCCGCTATTGCACGCGGCTAGCCCTGTCGGAATTCGAGTTTCAATACGAGCAATCGAGCCGATCCACCTTCCGGCTCTATTGGAAAGGGGCGAGATTGATATTGCGTTGGGCTCACTCAGTATCGTAGGTGGCATGTCCCACGAACTGTTGCTAGAGGAGGACTGCAAAATGGCCCAGCGGATTGACCATCCCCGTGGGATAGAGCCTCCTACATTGGATGAGTACCTCAATTTAGAGCACGTAGTTGTTTCGGGCGCCGTGAATAGTCTCTACGGATTTATTGACAAAATACTCGCTAAAAAAGGATATGCGCGTCGTGTCGGTATCTCTGTTCCGTATTACAGTATCGTCCCACTGTTGCTCCAAAGCTCAGATCTCGTATGCGTTCTTCCATCGCGCTTTCTAAGTCGCTACGAACATTCGCTCACTGCCCTACCGTTGCCCTTAGAGGTTCAGAACTTCAGACTTTATTCCGTATGGCATCCAAGATTAGATAAAGATCTGGCCCACACTTGGTTACGCCGTCAGCTTAGACTCAGCGCTCTTTCCTGACGTCTGGCCAAGCGACTTGAGCGCTGTGAAGCTTGTAGCGCAGCCACCGCATTTTGAATCCTTACAGTGCGCCAAAGGAGATTGTTGTTAATAGATAGTTATATCGTTCATACCACGTATGTGAATAATTGATTTCAAAAATCGAAATAGTGTGAGTAGGATGCCATTGGTTCCAACTGACGAAATATGGCCTATGATTAAGATCACATTTGCTTGCAAGCAACATTACATCGTCTTTTCCTTGGCGCTGGCATTGGCATCCATCTCTGCTTCGCCTACGGCAGATGCTGTCCCACCGTACGTTAAGGCACTGCTTAGTTTTCACCGAGTGACACTTGGGGGTACTGAGGTCGCTGCACGGAGTTGCGGTAGGACTGGCGGATCGTTTGACATTTCGCTGAGTGAGCCGGCCGCATGGAAAACAGCAGCGCTGCCAAACGCAGCCTGCGGCGTACCTATAGAAGCAACGACGAGCGTGTATCCCGTTAGGCTGATCCTATTTAATACCAAAATCGGAGCGTTTTCTGAACCTAAAGGGAGCAAGTTGGTTATAGAACTTGAGGCTATTGGCTATGGCGATCTGATTTGTACGGATGGTGCGCCATTCACCTTTCAATCGGGGGCCATCGGTTTTGATGCTGAGAGGAGGAAAATATCCAACTTTGAATACACCATTTCTAGCTAAGTAGCCAAGAAGGATATTCCCTTTGGAGCGGCACGCAGCTCGTCCCTCTGCCTATGAAACCTGCGCTCACAGGCCAAGTCGCTATCTGGGGAGCGCCTGAATTATTCTTG
>NZ_CAXTGZ010000619.1:0-3548 GCF_964243625.1 uncultured Caballeronia sp. | reverse complement strand
GCTCGCCCGCACGGCGCCGCTCTCGCTGAGTCCCAGTCGGGCGAGCAGCGGATGCAACGGGGTGGGTTCGCGATTCATCGCTCTTTTCTCCGGGCAGTGGCCGTGCGAAACGATAAATCGTAGCAGAGGACATGCCCGGCGTGCTTGAACCGCCCGTGAACCGCGCAAGCGGTATTCTTCAGACGGCGCGCAGACCTTCGAAGTCGAGGATATGGATCAATTTGCCGTCTGTGCGAAGCAGGCCTCTCGCCTGAAAACGCGAGAGGGTCCTGCTGACGGTTTCCAGCGTGATGCCAAGAAAACTGCCCATGTCGTCGCGTGTAAAACGCAGGTTGAATTCGCTCCCGGCGTACCCGCGGCGCGTGAGGCGCGAAGAGATGTCGAGAAGCAGCGCGGCGACACGTTCGTCGGCGCGCAAGGTGCCGAGAATTACGGTCTGCGTCGATTTGCGGACAACTTCACGGCTCAGCAACTGCAGGAGCCGCCGCTGAATGGCAGTGGTCTCGCGGCACGCGCGTTCGAAAGCGGACAAGGGGACGACGCAGACAGAACTGTCTTCCAGCGCTACGGCGCGGCACGCGTGATGGCCGTTCTCGAAACCTTCCAGCCCCAGCGCGTCGCCGCCCAGGTGCAGACCCATGACCTGATCGCGGCCATTCGCGCTCGTCACGACCGTCTTGAGTGAACCGGAGCGAATGGCGTAAAGCGCATCGAATGTATCGCCGATACGGAACAGCGTTTCGCCGCGCCTGATGTTGCGCGCATTGACGATGACCGATTGCAGCTTGTCGGTATCGGTGGCGGACAAGCCTTCTGGCATGCAGTACTGCCGCAACGAGCATGTCGAACAGTGCGCGGCGTGGCGCGGGCCGGCGGAATGTGCTGATGCGGAAGTCTCGTGCAAGGTCTGCATGGCGTGCTCGGCTATAAGAACAATTTAGAACCTTGATCTGTAACAAGGAAAATTGTCCCATTGATACCATGCAAAATTCGGCGGCAGAACGTCGCGGACAATTTGTTGCAATGGCGCGGCGCCACGGGGCCCCGCGCGCATGACTGCTCCAACGCCTAAGCCGCGACCTGAGCTGCGACGTCTTCGCCTCCCGCTGCCGAAGGAATCAGCAGCACCGGCAGGGTTGCCTGCCGGAGACACCGCTCCGCCACGCTGCCAAGAATCAGCCGCTGGAATCCCTTGCGCCCGTGCGTGCCCATCACGAGGAGGTCGGCGTTGAATGCGGTCGCGGCCTTGAGAACGAGTTCGGCCACATCTTCCACTGACGACGCTTCACTCACCAGGACCTGGCCTTCCACCCCGCGCTGTTTCATCGCTGCGTTGGTTTCGGCGGCGAGCGTGGCGCCTTGATCCGGAAGCTGGGTACGCAGGATCGAGGGATCGTAGCCGGGGACATCGTAGTAGATGGGGGCCTCTTCGATCACGTAGAACGGCTGAAGCACCGCGTGATGTGTGACGGCGAGTTCGAGCGCGGTGTTAAATGCGCGGCTGGAAGTACGGCTGCCATCGATAGCAACGACTATTCGAGTGAACATGCGATTCTCCTTCTGCGGTCAAGCGTGGCTTTCAATCGTCCGACTGTATTTATTGCCGATCGTTCCATTCTGCACTCGCCGTCGCGGCGCCGATACGCGGAGGAAGACTTAATGGCGGCATACAATTCACCCCTCGCCTTTGATCATCTGCCCACTTTCTGCCCGTGTCCCAAGCCGCCGCCAGTACCGATCCGCATACCGCATCACCCCTTCCTTTTCGAAACGCCCTCTTAGCGATGCTCGGCATCGGTCTCGTCAACATGCTCGTTGCACTGGACCAGACCGTGGTGAGTACGGCGTTGCCGTCCATCGTCGCGGAATTGCATGGCTTCGAGTACTACGCGTGGATTGCGAGCGCGTATCTGCTGGCTTCGGTGGTGACGGTGCCGGTGTTCGGTCGGCTGGGTGATTATTTCGGGCGCAAGCGCTTCGTGATCGCCGCGGTGGTCACGTTCACGGTGGCATCAGTGCTATGCGGCGTGGCGAACGACATGTTGTTCCTGGTCATCGCGCGCGGCTTGCAGGGCGTCGGCGGCGGCATGATGGTGGGTACCGCGTTTGCATCGATACCCGATCTTTTCCCCGATGCCCGTCTGCGCGTGCGCTGGCAAGTAGTCATGGCGGCGTCGTACGGCATTGGCACGGCGGCGGGGCCGTCGCTCGGCGGCTGGATGAGCGAGCACTGGGGATGGCGTTCCACGTTTCTCATCAACTTGCCGGTGGGCATCGCCGCGTTTTATTTCATCTGGGCGCATTTGCCGAACTATCGGCGGCCACGTCAGGGCGCGGTGAAAATCGACTGGATGGGAGCGGCGCTCGTGGCGCTCGTTCTCGGCGGATTGCAGGCATTCATTGAAGGCGTGCCGAAGAGCGGACTGACGACCGGCAACATCGTTCTCGCGATATGCGTGGTGATCGGCGCCGCAGCGTTATTGATGTGCGAGCGCCGCGCGACGCATCCGATCATTCCGCTCGATCTGTTCAAGGACCCGCAACTCGTGACCCTGTTCACGCTGTCCGTGCTGTCCGGATTCGTGATGTTTTCGCTGATCTTTTTCGCGCCGTTATTGTTGCAGGGCGGCTTTGGTTTGTCGCCGCAGCAAGCCGGGTTGCTCGCCACGCCGATTGCGATGTTTATCGCGATTGGCAGCTTTATCAACACGCGGATCGTGATTCATTTGCGCAAGCCGACCATGATCCTTTCCATCGGCTTTACGTTGCTGTTATTCGCGTGCATCGGGCTTTCGTTTGCCAATGCATCGACGCCGCATGTCTGGATCGAGATACCGATGGCCGGCATCGGCGTCGGACTGGGTTTCATCCTGAACAACTTGAATGTATTCGGACAGGAAATCGCCGGGCGCGAACGGTTCGGCATTACCACGGCGTTACTACAATCCACGCGCATGGTCGGCGGGATGCTCGGAACCAGTGTGGTCGCGACGATCGTTCAGCATCATTATCGCGATGTCATCACGCGCACGCTTCGCGTGTTGGGCGAGCCGGCAAGTACCGCGTGGCTGCCGCGATTCAACGATCCGCGCATTCTTATCGATGCAGCCTTGCGCTCCAAGCTTCTTGCCGATCTTGCGCCCGTTGGACTGGACGGCCCGGCGCTGATCGAAAGCGCGCGTGAAGTTCTGGTGCAATCGATTCATATAGGCGTGCTGCTGACTGCAGTGGCTGCCTTGTCGGCGGTGCTGATGGTGCGGCGGGTTTCGCACATCACGTTTAAAAAGTAGCAGGGCTCGTTGTCTATCAACGAGCCCTATCTCAAACCTCAATGCGCGCCGGCCGCCGCGCCACCACCGCCGCCTTTCGCGCGCTTGGTGATCCAGATCAGCGGAATGATCAGGATGAAGATCACCGCGGACGCAAAGAAGATGTCGTTGAGTCCCATCATCGCGGCCTGGGTGTTCACGGTGAAGTCGAACAACCCGCGCGCCTGGGCTTCGTTGACATGCAATGTGTTCTGCGAAGCCTGAAGCGACGCCATGAAG
>NZ_CAXTGZ010000618.1:0-3577 GCF_964243625.1 uncultured Caballeronia sp. | reverse complement strand
CCGCCTATATTCACAAGGCCGCTATACACGGGGTTGCCGGCGGCATCGCGGAGAAACGACTGGGTGTCGCTGTTGTATTTTTGATGCCAGTAGCCGAGCGTGAAGCCGGCTTGCAACGTCGGCGTGAAGTCGTATGCAAGTTTCAGCTTGAACTGGTCCTGGAAGGTCCGCTCGATGCCTTCGGCCGTTACGCCCAAAACTGCGGTTCGCGCGTTGTTCTGGTCGTTGTAGAAGAGCGCGCCGGTAACCGGCCGATCGGTCGTGCGAGCCGGAACATTCGATGCCGCGAGCGTCGCGAATTGCAGCGGCTGCCCGGTGTTTTCCAGATGATTGACGCCGATGAGCCAGGAGAGGTTGCCGTTTTTATCGCCGATGGTCGCCGACGAATTCGTCCCGTTGAAACTGCGGTTCACGCCGAACAGATCGAAATGCTGGCTGAACGCCTGGACGTGGGCGTCGGCTTCGAATTTTTGCGGCATGCGTGTGGTGATCGCGACCGTCGCGCCGATCGAGTTGCCCGGATACAGCGCGGAATATGGGCCGTAGATCACATCGGTGCGGTCGATGTTGTCGGTGAAAACCATCGACCAGCGCGGCGCGAAGGTGAACGTGTTGCCGAGGAAATTGCTGAGCAAAAGGCCGTCGGCGTAGACGAGACCGCGCGCCGTTTGCGAATTGCTCGTGCCGCGTACGGCGATGGGCGAGTTCACGTCGCCTATGAAGCGCTTGCGCACCGCCATGTTCGGCACGTATTTCAGCACGTCTTCGGCCGTCACCACGTTCCAGTATTGCGACTGTTCGGCGGTGACCGTTGCGGTCGTGGAAGGCAGGTCCGGATCGAGCGGCGAACGTGCAGGCGGGCTTGCCGAGCTGGTGACGACCACGGGTGCGAGCTGAACGGTATCGGCTTCGCGGCGTTCGGGCGATGGCGATTGCGGCGTGACGGGAGGCGCGGCGAGTGCAAATGCAGGCGCCATCAGCGAAATCGGCAAGCACGCATGGCGATGAAAACTGAACGCGCGCGAACGCACGGCGGCGCGGCGGCCTGAAGGCTGCCGCGCTCGCTTGAGGAGCTTGAGCATCTGAAAAATTCCTGAATGAGTGGACGAGAGGCCGGCCGGACGCACGCGCTCAAACGGCGCGCATGGTCACGGCAAACGGTCTCTGACGACGGACTTCAGGAAACGACGGGAGGCGCGCGTGGCGACGCGGCGTTGAACGACTTGACGTGTACAGCGCGAACAGCCGGCTCGGCGGCAAGCCGCGTAACGCGTTCGATGCGCACGAGCGCCGCAGCCGGGGCCGAGGCCAGCGGCACGTTGTGCGCGAGCAGTCCGCAATACGAGCAGGCATCGAACGCGTCTCCGGACATGTGATGGCCGGCGTGTTCTTCCCCTTGGGCTTGCGCATTCAACCCGTTCGGAACGGGCGATGCGGCCTGGGTTTGACCTCGGGTGTCGACGGAACACAGCGCCGCGAGGAGATCGAAGCGAGCTTCGCGCGAGGCCAGCGTCTGACTGATCACCGGCGCGACAATGGCAAGCCACATGGCGGCAATGCCGAGCCATGCAACGAAGCGATTGCGCGAAGTGCGGTTCATCGATGTAAAAGTTGTCGAAGTGGACACAAACGAGAATGAGTTGCGATTGTAGGCAGGTCGTTCGCGCGATGCAATGCGGATTGTGGCGCCGCAGGGCCGTGCTCGAAACGCCGTACTGCAGACATTGGTCATCGATTCAGTTAGAATGCCCGGCTCAGTGGCGTGCGTACTCGTAGCGCGTGCCACCAGAAAAGATACGCGTGAGTGGCGAAATTGGTAGACGCACCAGGTTTAGGTCCTGACGGCAGCAATGTCGTGTCGGTTCGAGTCCGACCTCACGCACCAGGCTGAAAAACAAAGCCCCGCAGCGAAAGCTGCGGGGCTTTGTCGTTTCTGTTGCGGCGGGTCTAAGCGGCGGGACTTAAATCCGCTGCTGCAGCACCTCGTCGATCAAGCCATAGTCCCGCGCCTGATCCGCCGACATGAAATTATCGCGGTCGGTATCGCGGGCAACCTCCTCTTCGGTTTTCCCCGTGCGCTCCGCCATGATCGCGTTCAGCCGGCCGCGCAAATACACCACTTCTTTTGCCTGGATCGCGATATCCGCTGCCGTCCCCTGCGAACCGCCCGACGGCTGGTGAATCATGATGCGCGCGTTCGGCAGCGCGTAGCGCTTGCCCTTCGCGCCCGCGTTCAACAGGAACGTGCCCATGCTCGCGGCAAAACCCGTGCACAGCGTGGAGACATCGGGGCGGATGAACTGCATGGTGTCGAAAATCGCCATGCCGTCGTAGACCGAGCCGCCCGGCGAATTGATATACAGCGAAATATCTTTCTCCGGATTCTCGGCTTCGAGAAACAGCAATTGCGCGACAACCAGACTCGCCATCTGGTCCGTCACCGGTCCTACCATGAAGATGATCCGTTCGCGCAGCAGGCGCGAATAGACGTCATAGGCGCGTTCGCCGCGCCCGGATTGTTCGATCACTGTCGGCACGAGGCCGAGGTTCAGCGGATTCATATCTTTGCGGTTCCCGGGTTGTTTTCAGATCACTCAAGAGCGTTCCAGCCCATATGACGCGCGCCGCCGTTCGTGCGTGACATTCGCGGCCGCGATATATTTTTGTCGCCGGCTGTCACGTTCGTCCCGTGCGGGCCGTCATAAGCGTCACAGGTGATGAAGCGCAACAAGGAGAAACGCATGAGCGTTGATATCGAATCACATCGCGACGAAGCGCAGCTCGCCCTCTTCGAGGCGTCCCGTTCGCGGCTTTTTTCGCTCGCCTACCGGATTCTCGGCGTACGCGCGGACGCGGAAGACGTCGTGCAGGATACGTTCGTGAAATGGCATCTGCAGCAACGGGCCGGCGGTATCGATGCGCTCGAAACGCCCGTCGCGTGGCTCACGACGGTTGCAAAACGCACGGCCATCGACCGTCTGCGGCGTTCAGCGCAGGACATGCGGCTGCTCGAGGAATGCGACGGCTTCGATCACGCCCCTTCCGCGCAGGCTCTGGCCGAACAGAAATCCGATTTGTCGTACGGAATGCGTCGCGTGCTCGCGCGTCTGTCAGCTGAGGAACGCGCCGCGTTTTTGCTGCGCGAGGCGTTCGAGGAAGACTATGCGAGCATCGCCAGGATTCTTAACCGCAGCGCGGTGCATTGCCGGCAGATCGTGCATCGGGCGAAAGACCGCGTGCGGGATGACCGGCGGAGCAGCCGGCCGGATACCGCGCCGGGTGCTGACGACGCAATCGAGCCATTACTCGATGCCATCGCCCGGCAGGACGTGCAAGCGCTCGTGGCCTTGACGCTAACCGGAGCCCCGGCGGTGACAACAGCATCTGCAAGTGCGTTCGCGGTATTGCTTACCCATTCGCTGATCGCCCGGCTGCGGCTTGGGCGCATCGCCCTGCCGCGGATTACCGAACCGGCCCTCGCGTAAGCCGGATTTGCCGGGCAAGCGTCCCGCCCGGCGCGGCTGTCTCCTCGCGCCCGCCGCTCATTTCCCCTCTTCTCGCGCGCAAGACGCCTCTT
>NZ_CAXTGZ010000617.1:0-3580 GCF_964243625.1 uncultured Caballeronia sp. | reverse complement strand
AGCCGATCAGGTGCGCGGTGATCTCGCCTTCCGGATAGAACCGTTTGTATTCGCCACGCGTGTAGATGCCCGGGATATCCAGCGCAGCCACTTTCTGCGCGACTTCCATGGGCACCTGGCGCTTCACGTAGACGAAGGTCTTGTCCATCGACAACTTGGAGCGCAGTTCTTTCGGCGACATCTCGAGCAGCGTGGAAAGCTGGCCGAGCTTGTCCGCGCCGAGGTCGTCGGGAACGGCTTCGGGGATCGCCCAGATCGCCTTTACCGGCAGGCTGGTTGCAAGCACGAGGCCGTTGCGGTCCTTGATCTGGCCACGCGTAGCAGGCAGTTCAAGCGTGCGCTGATAACGGCTCTCGCCTTGTTTCTTGAAGAACGCGTTGCCCGGACCCTGGATCCAGAACGCACGTCCTGCAAGCGCAACGAAGGCCATGAACAGGAGGAATACGACGAGCTTCGAGCGCCACATCGGGAGGCGCACGGAGAGAATGGGATTGGGCGTGAACGCGACGCCCTTGTTCTTCTTTGGCGTGGGTTTCATCGTTTCACCCCGCGTGCGGGAGGAGCCGACGCCGGCAAAGGCGCGGGCAACGGCGCGTCTGTTGCCTTCGACGTCGCCGGGTCATAGTTCAGATATTGCGTACGGCCCGTCGTGACGGGCTGCATTTTCAGGGACGTAATGGCCAACTGCTCGATACGCGAGGTTTTCGACAACGCGCTCTGCTGATATTGAAGCTGGGAAAAATCCTGCTGCAACTGACGCTCTTGCGACTGCGCCCGCTGCACATTGATAAAAATCTGCCGCTGCTTGTTCGACGAGCTCACCGCCGACAACGCGCAGCCAAGCACGACGATCAGCAGGAAGATATTCAGACGGTTCATGGCGCCGTCTGCTCTGTGACGCGCTCGGCGATCCGCATGACTGCGGAACGCGCGCGCGGGTTTGCCGCAACTTCGGCTTCGGAAGCGAATACACGGCCGAGCAGCTTGAGCGGCGGCGTGGGAATGTCGGCAGCGCGGATGGGCAGGCGGCGGTCGATCGCAGGCCCGCTTGCGTGGGCCTGCATGAAACGCTTGACGATCCGGTCCTCGAGCGAATGAAAGCTGATCACGACGAGGCGCCCCCCTTGCTCCAACAACGCCAATGCTGCGTCCAGAACTACTTGCAGCTCCGCAAGCTCTTGATTGATGTGAATCCGTATAGCCTGAAAGGTGCGGGTTGCCGGATCCTTGCCCTTCTCACGGGTTTTGACGACGTGACCCACGATTTGGGCAAGCTCGCCCGTGCTGACGAGAGGCCCAAGACGGTCGGACTCTGCCCGGCGAGCAACAAGCGCCTTTGCAATCTGAAAAGCAAACCGTTCTTCCCCATAATCTTTGATCACCTCCGTCAATTCCTGCACCGTTGCCCGCGCCAGCCAGTCCGCTGCGGATTCGCCGCGGCTCGGGTCCATCCGCATGTCGAGCGGGCCATCGGCCCTGAAACTGAAGCCGCGATCCGGATCGTCCACTTGCGGGGACGACACACCCAGATCCAGCAACACGCCCGACACTTTCTCAACTCCTCGCTCGGCAGCGGCATCGGCTAGCGAGGCGAAACTCTCATGCACGATCGAAAACCGCGAATCCTGAATCTGTCCTGCTGTGGCAATGGCCAGCGGGTCTTTATCGAAAGCGATCAACCTGCCGGCTTCACTCAGCTTCGTCAGCGCGAGCCGGCTATGACCGCCGCGCCCGAACGTTCCATCTATATAAGTACCGTCACTGCGCGTTATCAGCGCATTGACCGCTTCATCCAGCAGCACCGTGCGATGCTGCAATTCGTTTTTCATCGCAGGGGCCATGTTCTTTAGCTCTGCGTCAAAACGTGAAATTCTTCAGCGCGTCGGGCATGCCCTGCGCCATTGCCGCTTTTTCCTTCTCCGCGTAAGTCGCGGCGTCCCACACTTCCAGGTAATTACCCATTCCAAGCAATGTCACTTCTTTGGCGAGCGTGGCCGCGGCCCGCAATTCCGGCGATACCAGCACGCGCCCGGCGCTGTCGAGCTCGACATCCATGGCATTGCCAAGATAGATACGGCGAACCCAGATTGCGTCCATGGGGAGTGCTGCGATTTTTGAACGGAAGATTTCCCACTCCGGGCGAGGAAAGAGCAACAGGCATCCATCCGGGCTCTTCGTGAGCGTGACCCGGCCTTCTGCCTGTCCTTGCAGCGCGTCGCGATAGCGAGACGGGACGGACATCCGTCCTTTCGCATCGAGCGATAGCGCTGAAGCTCCCTGGAACACTCGCCCTCTCCTCTCACGCCCCGGCGGCGCCACGACTTTGTTGGAATATTGCCCGAAAGTGCGCGCTGACTCACACAAAAATACACTTTCTCACACCATTTCCCACTGTAGAGGAACGCATTTCGCCGGTCAATACGATCTGGCGTTTTTTGACTAAATTTGTTTGTTAGAACAATGACTTAGCGCAGACCGCTAAAGTAGGCTGAATTCCTGAAAACCGTTATGAATGAATGAGGTAGTGAAGGATGTGAAGGTAGTACGTGAATTGGAGCGGGCGGGTGGGAGAGGGTTTCGACGCGCGTAGGGACGAAGAAGGGAATTACGGGCCAGATTAAGCGCAGATCGGAGCAGAACATTCAAAACGCCCCTCGCACGAGCGGCGAAAGGCGCCAACGAATGAACCATACTGTTTAAATATAGTACGCGGTGCGGGTCATGACCTTCGATGTTGCGCGCATCAGTGCCCGCACCGGGAACGGCAATTCGACGCCGCCCGCTTGCGTCGCAGCGACAGCATGCGCCGCTTCGTCGACTCGCATCTGATCCACGATTGCCCGCGACGCGTAGTCATTGACCGGCAAACTGGTCATGTGGCTGTCCAAGTGCTTCTCGACCTGCCGCTCCGTCTCGGCCATGAAGCCAAGACTCACGCGGTCACCGAACCGACCGGCAAGAAAACCCAACGCGAGCGAACCCGTGTACCACAAAGGATTGAGCAAGCTTGGTCGCGAATCCAGATCGCGCAGACGGTGCGCAGTCCACGCCAAGTGATCCTCTTCTTCGCGCGCGGCTTCCTCGAAGCCGCGTTTCAAAGGCGCCGAGTTGGTCGCAAGCTTCTGCGCCTGATACAGCGCCTGTGCGCAGACCTCGCCCACATGATTCACGCGCATCAGCCCCGCTGAATGCGCTTTCTCTTCTGCCGTCAAGGACGTCTCCGCAGGATGCTCGATCGCATCGGTTGCGTCGACATAAGCCGCTTGCGGCTCCGGAACCGGCCGGGACATACGGGAGACGCCGGTCATCGACCGAAGTCCACGATCGAACTCAGAAATCAGTTCATCGAGTGTCATGTTTTATAACTCCTGTTTCGATCTCCTGAGCGTCTGGTTGCCCCGCGGAGTCGATCAACTGCACAAACGTACTCTTGCAAACCCGTAACTAGGGCAAACACGGGTCGTAAAAAGCCGTAAGGCCTTGATTTTAGCCCATGTTGCGTAAACGTCACACGAGGGAAAGGGAGCGGCCGCTTTTCCTTTGTTGCCAAAAAGCTCTTTGTTACATTACGTTCAACTTC
>NZ_CAXTGZ010000616.1:0-3586 GCF_964243625.1 uncultured Caballeronia sp. | reverse complement strand
GAGCGGGCTGGCGTTTCAAATAATAGGTGCGTGTTCGCATGAGCCCCGTGCTGTAATCTCGTTCAGAACGGTATGATTTTGCATCGCAGGGACATTCGTCAAGCATCATTTCCGGAGCAGGGGCATGCGCAGGTTTTACGTACAACGGTCAGCCATTCACGGGCGCGGGATATTCGCCTCGGCGGTCATGGCGCGAGGCGACTATTTGCTCGAATATAAGGGTGAGGTACTGTCTGAACGCGAAGCAAATCGGCGGTTTGCCCGATCAGAAGCGGAGGCGGGGCACACTTTCTTTTTCGGGATCGGCGATGGCCGCGTGATCGACGGCGCTGTTTCCGGCAACTCCGCGCGCTGGATTAATCACAGCTGCGCACCGAACTGCGAGGCCGAGCAGGACAACGATCGCGTCTATATCCGTGCGATCAAAAAGATCAAAGTCGGCGACGAAATTTTCATCGATTATCGTCTGGATGCTGGAAGCCGACCCAGCAAAGCGCTGAAAGCGACCTACGCATGCCGGTGCGGCGCGAAGAACTGCCGTTCCACAATGCTGTATGTAAAGTGAATGGAGGTCGATGCGAGGAATTCCAGTTTCGCGCATCTGCTCCAGCTGCTTCTTGGATTGTTGTGAAACTACCTGCCCAAGCTGGTGGAGAGAATGTTGGTGTCTTACGTCATATATCCTGCACGCGGTTGCGGCTCGTCTGGAAAAGCTTTGCGGTCTTTCGTTAGCACCGCTACCGGTTTAGATCCTCGGAAAAGCGAATAACCCGCGAAGCTTTCGCTTCGGTCTTTCTTGCGCTGCTGAGTGCCCGGACTTACTTGTCGCTTAATGCGGGCCTCATTGAGGTCGACGATGTAAATGATTGGACCAGCCAGCCGTTCGGTCTTTTGAATCCTGTCGGGGATATTACGGACTTGAACGAGCTCAATTTGGGGCTTCAGCTTATCGACCAACCGGTCGCCGCGTTTGGCGCTGCGTCGGGCGCGCTTAGCGGAACAATCAAAGCAATGTTTTACAGACATAAATCGATTGGCGGCTATGACTTCATCTCGGAGTTCCTCATCGCTCCAGAGGACGGCGCTGTACAGACGCTATCGTGCGTGCGCGACCGCGACATAGCTTAATTTGCGCTTCGCTTCTCGCGCCAATCACCGTCCAGCAAAACTTGTCGACTTTAAGTCAGTTTCAGCATAATGGACGACTTTAGGACAAGCAAAATTGAAAAAGCTAATAGGCAAGTTGTCTCTGGCGCTTCACACGCAACCATTTATCGGTTAGGCATAGCCAGGTAGGCAACCGCTGGTCACGCAGCAGGCACGGCACTGCGAGCAATGTTCCGAACATCGGGCGTGACAAGACAATGAAGAGCTTCACCGCCTACTGCATGCCGCCTTTCGCGCGGCTGACGGCGACATGCGTCGCACCACCGGTCTTGACCATATCCCAGGGCTGAGCAAGATAATTCTCTGCAATCCATAATGAAGGAGATCTCGACCCAACAAACGTCAACGTTTCGTAATCTGAGGAGTAGCCGGTGATAGAAAGGTACGGAGTGTTCTGTGGCCTCCCAAACGGGAAACATGCACGCCGTACGAAAGCGATGCAGAGCTTTGTGGACCGACTGCCTCGATGATGACGTTCACGCTCAGGTGTTCGAAGCAACTGGATAGGGGGTTGAAGGGAAATAAGCCAGGCTAACCCCATTCCAGACGCTCCCCTTATGGCCCGAACGCGGGCCGAAAGTGCCTTTGTTACTTGGTAACAAGCGAAAAGCTGTGCTATCGTATTTTCGTCATTGGGAATTTGCATATGGTTCCTTGACATCGCGCGGCGCGGACACAGCCGAATAGCGAATCGCAAATAGCGTCTTCAAGAACGCTAGACTTCACTCAGAGCTAATCGTGCCTATCGCGCCAGCGTCCGACACCGACTTTCAGCTTCCCATCCGCAATTTCAGAACAACACGCCGCGCACTGCAGATCATTCTTGCTGTTAGTGTCGTCGTCCCGTTGGCGTTTCTTGCTTCATTCACTTATTTTGATCACGAGAGACGTTTCGACGACGCTAAAGATACGACCGATCGTCTTGCACGAGTCGCCGAAGAGCAGGCGATCAAAGTTTTCGATCTTAATAGGGTCATTCAAGCTCAGGTTGTCGAGCTTCTTGGGGATGACGACAAGAGTCACGTACTTCAGAACCAGCAGGACCTGCACAACCGCTTTATCAAGCTAGGGGGCGGATACCCACAAGTGAGCGCAATTTCGGTATTCGATGCAAATGGCATACTTATGGTAACGAGCAGGGCATTTCCGGCCCTGTCGTTTTCGGTGGTCAACCGTGAAGACTTCGTCCGCGCACGCGAGCTGGAAGGCGCAACTTATTTTTCTCATTCCACAGATGCCCCCGGCGGGGATACTGTTTTTTTCACCACCGTGGCGCGCATCGGTCCCCGTAGCAAGTTTTTAGGTGTGGTGGCGCTTGCTTTACGGCGTCAATATTTCACGAATTTTTACCGTGAGTTGGAAGATGATAATCCGGCCGTCTCGCTTGGCCTGTTCCGTTCCGACGCCCATGTCCTTGCTCGCTACCCGAGCCAAGCCGACGACGCGATCCAAAATCCTGCGTCGAAATTCGCCCGCAGCCTTCGCGAAGGCCAAGCAAATGGTCAGCTTAGGGCGACTTCGAGCATCGACGGTTTAACGAAGTATATTTCCTTCCGCAAAGTGGCTGGCTATCCGCTGTACGTATCAGCAGGTATCTCACTTGCCGCGATCAACTCGGCATGGATTCAGAACGTGCTCTTGACGACCGTGATTACCCTTGTTCCCAGCATACTGGTGTGGTTACTCGTGTTTTTTTCACTGCGCCAACTATCTACCGAACAAGCTGCATGGGAACGGTGGCAAGCGGAAGTGGCCATGCGAATCTCCGCTGAAGCGTCCAACCGGCAATTGCAACGCATGAGCGCACTTGGCAATCTTATTGCGAATGTGGCACATGATTTCAACAACCTCCTCATG
This sequence comes from uncultured Caballeronia sp., assembly GCF_964243625.1. Taxonomy (NCBI): domain Bacteria; kingdom Pseudomonadati; phylum Pseudomonadota; class Betaproteobacteria; order Burkholderiales; family Burkholderiaceae; genus Caballeronia; species uncultured Caballeronia sp. The sequence goes on along the minus strand of NZ_CAXTGZ010000616.1, from coordinate 562 downwards.
GTGGTTAAGGCCAACATGACGCTGATCAAGCGCCGACACCTCTCCGATATCGGTCGGGAAGTCAACGCCATAGAGAGCTCGATTCAGGGTGGAGAGGCGCTTGGCCGGCGATTGCTGAGCGTAGCCAGGAAGCGCCCACTGAAGCGCGAATCGATAGATTTGCATGATTGGATCGCTACTGCGGGCGCGCTCGTGAACGCCGCGGTTGGTGCGCGCATCAATGTCCAGATACAGCTGCCCTCCGGTCTCTGGTGCGTACTCGGTGACGCTACTGAACTTGAATTCGCAGCCTTGAATCTCGCCACCAACGCTAGGGATGCCCTTCCAAACGGCGGCCTGTTGATTATCCGTGGGCAAAACACCAGCATGACAGCAACCGATGGACTTCTGTCTGCCGGCGAATACGTATTGCTGTCATTCACCGACAATGGCACAGGCATGTCGGAGGCGGTGCGTCAACGGGCTTTTGAACCGCTGTTCACGACCAAGTCGCAGGATGCGGGGACTGGTCTGGGTCTTTCCCAGGTTCTTTCCGCCTGTGAGCAGTTGGGGGGAGCCGCTC
>NZ_CAXTGZ010000615.1:0-3591 GCF_964243625.1 uncultured Caballeronia sp. | reverse complement strand
CACGATCGCACAATCCGGATCGACGATATTCACCGCGTCCAGCCGCCCGCCGAGCCCCACTTCGAGGATCACGGCATCCAGTTCGCGCGATGCAAACAGCCGCATGATGGCAAGCGTCGTGAATTCGAAATACGTCAGCGAGACCGGTTCGGCAAAACTTGTTCGCGCCTTCTCGACGGCTTCGAAGTGTTCGAGCAGCTCCGCATCCGCCGCATCGACGCCATTGAGCCGCGCGCGCTCGTTGAACGCGAGCAGATGCGGCGACGTATGACACCCCACGCGATATCCCGCGCGCAACAAGATGGTCTCGATGATCGCGCACGTCGAGCCCTTGCCGTTCGTCCCGCCCACGGTGATCACCGGACACGAGAATTCGAGCCCGAGCGCATCGCGAACCTGGCTGATGCGCGCGAGACCCATATCGATACCGACCGGATGCGCCGATTCCAGATGCGTAAGCCATGCGTCGAGCGAAGGAAAAGTAACCGAAGAAGTCGTCATGAGAGAGTGCTTGAGGGGAAACGCCAAAACGAAAACGCCGCGCGCGACCCGGGGCGGGTTCGCGCGCGGCGCCTGGGCCGTCATCATTTGACACCTTCCGCGCCATTGCTGCCTGGAAGGCGCATTAAACAATGCGCTGCTGCCTATGCTTCAGGCGACCGAATCAGCCGGTTGCAGCGTCAGCAATGCGATCAGGCGCGCGATCTCCTCGCGCATTTTCCGGCGGTCGACGATCATGTCGATGGCGCCCTTCTGGATCAGGAACTCTGAACGCTGGAAGCCTTCCGGCAGCTTCTCACGCACGGTTTGCTCGATCACGCGCGGTCCGGCAAAGCCGATCAGTGCCTTCGGTTCCGCGATCACCACGTCGCCGAGGAACGCGAAGCTGGCGGAAACCCCGCCCATGGTCGGGTCGGTGAGAACGGAGATGAACGGCAGCTTGGCTTCGGCGAGCTTGGTCAGCATGGCCGTGGTTTTCGCCATCTGCATCAGCGAAAGCAAGCTTTCCTGCATCCGCGCGCCGCCCGATGCAGTGAAGCAGATGAACGGCGTGCGCTGTTCAAGCGCGTTGCGGGCGCCGCGAGCAAAACGTTCGCCGACGACCGAGCCCATCGACCCGCCCATGAACGAGAATTCGAAGCATGCGGTCACGACCGGAATGGTGTGGATTGCACCGCCCATGACGACCATGGCGTCGGTTTCGTCCGTGTCTTCCATTGCCTCTTTCAGGCGGTCCGGGTACTTGCGGCTGTCCTTGAACTTCAGCGCGTCGACCGGCAGGATTTCCTGGCCGATTTCATAGCGGCCTTCCGGATCGAGCAGGCCGTCGAGCCGTTCACGCGCGCCGATCCGCATATGGTGACTGCACTTCGGGCAAACGTGCAGATTCGCCTCGACGTCGTTGCGGTACAGCACCGCTTCGCACGCCGGGCACTTGATCCACAGTCCTTCCGGAATGCCCTTGCGGCTTTTCGGATCGGTTTGCTTGATCTTCGGCGGTAACAGTTTGTCGAGCCAGCTCATCGTTTTTCCTTCATGTTTCGCGTATTTCACGGCCTGTTTGAATCTTTTTGGCCGCGATCACGGGTTATTTTGCAGAATCGAGCGCCGCACGAATTTCAGCGATAAAACTCGTCAGCTTCTCAGCCGCCGTGTCCGGCGACGCTTCTTCGAGCAATTGCACGAGACGGCTGCCGATCACGACCGCATCCGATACATTTGCCACCAGCCGGGCTGAAGCGGCATCGCGAATGCCAAAACCGACACCCACCGGCAACGCCACATGCGCCTTGATGGCCGGGATTTTACTCGCGATACTCGCCACGTCCAGATTTGCCGAACCGGTCACGCCTTTTAACGACACGTAATAGACATAGCCGCTGGCAACTTTGCCCACGGCAGCGATGCGTTCATCGGTCGATGTAGGCGCCAGCAGGAAGATCGGATCGATGCCGGCGGCGAGCATCGCCTGGCTGAATTCCACCGATTCTTCCGGCGGGTAATCGACGACCAGCACACCATCCACACCAGCATCCTGCGCCGCCTTGGCGAAGGCTTCGGTCCCCATGCGCTCGATCGGATTGGCATAGCCCATCAGGACGACAGGCGTTTTGGCGTTGGTTTCGCGGAAGCGTTTTACATCGGCGAGAACGTGCTTGAGCGACATGCCGCGCGCCAACGCACGTTCCGAAGAACGCTGGATCACGGGACCGTCGGCCATGGGATCGGAAAACGGCACGCCCAGTTCGATGACGTCCGCTCCGCCCTTGGCGAGCGCGTGCATGAATTCGACGGTCTGCTCGGGATTCGGATCGCCGGCCGTGATGAACGGGATCAGGCCTTTTTTGCCCTGCTCGGCGAGTGCCGCAAATGTGCTCTTGATACGGGACATGATGATCTCTTCTGCGCTTATCGGCGCGTTTGGCGTTTTTCAGCAGCGACTTTGGCGAAGTTCACGCTTGATCGATGGAAGCATTTTCAACGACAGCTACCGGCTCCTCAACCAGCACGACCGCTGGCGGCGTCTGCGCAACTCGCGCTTGGGCAATTGCGTGATAGTCGGCGTTGATTTCATACCCGACAAACTCGCGCCCATGCCGCGCACACGCAACAGCGGTGGTGCCGCTGCCCATGAACGGATCCAGCACGCGGCCGCCGCGCGGACAGCTTGCGAGAACCATCCGTTCGATGATCTCCAGCGGTTTCTGCGTCGGATGATCGACTCGCTCAGCGTGCTGCCGGTGCAACCGCGAAACGGACCAGACGTCCTTCGGGTTGTATCCCAGCTCCAGCCACTTGCTGCCTTCGAACAATTTGCGCGAACGCGCCTTCTTCGTCACTGCGTCATAAGGAATGCGGATGGGATCGAGATCGAAGAAGTAATCCTTCGATACCGCGAAATAACCGATGTTGTCATGCACCGACGTAAATCTGCGCACCGTTCCGCCCATGCTCGGTACGCGCCGGTCCCACACGATCTCGTTGACCATTGTGAGGCGGCGCTTGAGGAACACGAAGATCTCGGGCGCATATTGCCATGTGCAAAAAATATAAAGCGAACCGCTTGGCTTGAGCTTCGGGATTGCAAGCTCGAGCCAGCCGTAAGTCCAGTCGAGGAAGGCTTCGCCCGAACGCATGTCCGAGTCGTTGCCGTAGTCCTTTCCCAGACCGTACGGCGGATCGGCCACGATCAAGTCGATAGAGCCGTCCGGCAGATTCGCTGCATCGGCCAGGAAATCGCGGTGATGCAAGTGGATTCCGCGCTCGGCGAGGTCCGTTCCTGCATTGACGATTTCATCGCGCATGGGTTGTGGGCTCAGAACGTGATGCCGGTGCGCTCGGCGACCGTATGCATGTCCTTGTCGCCGCGACCAGACAGATTGACGAGCAACAGCTTGTCTTTCGGCAGCGTGGGCGCGAGCTTCGCGGCGTATGCGAGCGCGTGGCTCGACTCGAGCGCGGGAATGATCCCTTCGATCCGGCAGCAATCGTGAAAACCCTTCAGCGCTTCTTCGTCGGTGATGCCCACATATTCGGCACGCCCTGCATCCTTCAACCACGCGTGTTCCGGGCCGACGCCGGGATAATCCA
>NZ_CAXTGZ010000614.1:0-3599 GCF_964243625.1 uncultured Caballeronia sp. | reverse complement strand
CCGCGCAGTTTCCGGCTCGCTTCCTTCTTGAAGCGGTCGAGCATGTGCTTCGCCAGCAATTCGATGTCCTTGCCGCGTGCGCGCAACGGCGGTTCGTCGAGTTGCAGGACGCATAAACGGTGATACAGGTCGGCGCGAAAGCGCCCTTCGATCATCGCGGTTTGCATGTCCACGTGCGTGGCCGAAATGATGCGCACGTCCACGGGTGTCGACCCGTGTCCGCCAAGCCGTTCGACCTTGCGCTCCTGCAGGAAACGCAGCAGGCTCGCCTGGCTTTCGAGCGGCAGGTCGCCGATTTCATCGAGGAAAAGCGTACCCCCGTTCGCCGCTTCCACCCGTCCGATCTTGCGTTGATTCGCGCCGGTGAACGCGCCGCGCTCGTACCCGAACAGTTCCGATTGCAGCAGATGCGCGGGAATGGCGCCGCAGTTGATAGCGACGAACGGCTCATCTCGCCGGGTCGAGCGTTCGTGAATGGCGACTGCGGTCAGTTCCTTGCCCGTGCCCGATTCGCCCGAAATGAAAACGGGCGCATCGGTCATCGCGACCTTGCGGATCGAGCGGAACAACGTAAGCATGGCCTCGCAGGATCCGACCATCTCGCCTTCGGGATGGCCGTCGTGTACGTCATTCGATGTATTCACCTGCAACGCCACCATACCGAGCGCGTGGCCGACGGCATCGACTACGCGGTCATCCGAGGTGGGCAGCGTGATGTAGTCGAAGCAATAATCGCGAATCAGGCCGCGCACGGTCGCGTCTTCCAGGTCTTCACGATGGCCGAGCGCAACCCAGCCTGTCATCGAACTTGCCAGAAGTTCGTGAAGGTAACGCAGGTCCGCCGGAAATTCGAGCGACGAAAAGTCGAGAATCCCCGCCGACGGTTGCCGCGGCCCTGCTTTGGGTACCGAACCCGGTTCGAGCACCTCGACTTTCCACGCACGTTCCTTCAGGCGCGCCCGCAAAGGCGGGTGCAGCGTGCGTCCTACGTAGTAAAGCGGCCTTTTTTCCCCGTGCATGGTTTTCTCTCATTGCTTTATTTGTATGACGTAGTATGCACGCTGCAAGCGGGTCCGAGTATCCGGGGCAAACGTTAAACCGGTTTTGATTCTTTAGATCAATTTAGAAACTTGATATAAACAGTTGAGGCATGTATTGCCGTTGCAGGCTCACGAATCAGCGGGGATAGGAAAAATATGCAGAAATGGCCGGTAGCAAGACCGGCCATCTCTTAAGTTAAATTGTCGCCTGATTAATTAAGGCGCTTGAGCTGGCCGTCATCGGCATACCAGTCGACCGTGACGCCGCTCGTGTTGACCGTCACCGCACGCGGCTCACTGAACTGATCGAACGATTCGATCCCGGTCTCCCGCCCTACCCCGCTGTTCTTGAAGCCGCCCCAAGGCGAAGCCGGGTCCAGCCGGTGGTGATCGTTGATCCAGACCATCCCGAACACCAGTTTGCTCGCCACGCGGTGGGCTCGCGCCACGTCGAGCGTCCACACGGACGCCGCAAGACCGAACTGAGTGTCGTTGGCAATGCGCAGCGCATCCGCTTCGTCCTTGAAGGGCATGATCACCGTGACTGGACCGAACACTTCGCCCTGGCCGAGTTCCGATTTCGGATCGACGTCGTAGAACGCGGTGGGTTGCAGGTAGAAACCTTCGCTGAGATGCGCGGGAATGCCGCCGCCCGCAAGCAGCTTCGCGCCGTCGGCAATGCCGCGTTCCAGCATGCCGAGAATGCGCGCACGCGAGCGTCCGGAAATAACCGGTCCCAATTGCGTGTTCAGATCGGCGGGATTCCCGACGCGAATCGCCTCGACCTTCGCGCGGAATTTCTCCAGGAACTTCTCGTAGATGGTTTCCTGCACCAGCAGGCGCGCGCCGCACACGCACGTCTGCCCCGCTCCGATAAACGCCGCGAACGCCGCACCGTTCACCGCGCGATCGATGTCCATGTCATCGAACAGGATCACCGCGCCCTTGCCGCCGAGTTCGAGCGTCGTCAGCGCAAAGGTCTGCGCGGCCGCTTCACCGATCGAGCGACCGACCTCCGTGCCGCCCGTGAACACGACCTTTGCAATCAGCGGATGGCGCGCGAGCGCGGCGCCTGCTTCCTTACCCTCGCCGTTGATCACGTTCACGACGCCGTCCGGAACACCCGCCTGCTGCAATAAAGCAACGAGGCGAACGGTGGTGAGCGGTGTCTGCTCCGACGCCTTGATCACGACGCTGTTACCGGTCGCAAGCGCAGGCGCCAGGCTCTTCGACAGGATCATCAGCGGATGATTGAACGATGTCATCAACGCACACACGCCGAGCGGCACGCGCTGCGTATAGCAAAGATACGGCCCTTCGATAGGAATCACATCGCTGCGGCGCGTGAGTGCAAGCGCGGCGAAGTATCGGTAAAACTGCGGCAAACGCGATATCTGCGCACGCGTTTCGACGATCGGCCGGCCGTTGTTGAGCGTCTCCAGCTTGTAGAAGTTTTCGAGGTCGGCTTCGAACAGATCGGCAAACCGGTTCATCACGCGCGCACGTTGCTGGAACGGCATGTCGCGCCATACGCCGCTTTCAAACGCGTTGTGTGCGCACTGCACCGCGCGGTCGACATCCTCGGCAGATGCCTTCGACAGCGTGCCGATCGCCGCGCCATCGGCCGGATTGATGATGTCCATGGTCTCGCCCGAGGCGGCGTCGACGAACTTCCCGTCTATGAACAACTGCGCGCTCAGGAACTGCTTGTTCACTGCATCCATCTTGCTTTCTCCGTTTACTTGAGCGGGGACACCCGCGTATCGGCGCCGACATCGAGACGCGCGGGGGCGTCCGTCGGCTGAATATCTTCCAGGCGCTGGCCGGTCGGTTCCACACCGAGCCATGCCACCACCACGATCTGAATGGCCAGCAAGCCGATCATCAATGCGAGCACGCCGACTACGCCGTAATGCCCGAAGAGCGCCACAACAATAAACGGCGTGACGATGGTCGCACCCCGGCCAAGCGTATTGCATATGCCCGACGCCCGCAGGCGCACTTCAGTCGGGAATAGTTCGGGCACGTAGATCGCGAACAGCAGGGCGACCAGCACATAAATGGGGATCACGAGCAGCAGCCCGACGACCGGCAACATGACCGGGTTGCTCACGAACGGATAAATAGCGCCGAAGATGATCGCAAGGAAAGATGCGCCGATGATGGTGGGCTTGCGGCCCCACCGGTCGGCGGTCAATGCGCCGATGCCCGAACCGATGGGCGCACCGATCGACATCACGAGCGCATAGCCGAACGACTTCGCAATGCTGAAACCCTGATGAACGAAAAACGTGGGCAGCCAGGTAACGAAGCCATACAGCAAGGTGTTGATCACCACCAGCGTCACGCATCCAACGATCATGCGCGGCAACATCGCCCCGGTAAAAAGCGAGCCCAGCGCACGCGAGGGCGCAACGGAAGGCTTCGGCGATGGCGCGGGCAACGTGCCGCCGTGTTCGGCCTTCACTTCCGTTTCGATCTTCGAGAGAATTGCTTCGGCATCCTGATGGCGCCCGATCGACTCCAGCCAACGCGGGGACTCCGGCAGCGATTTACGCG
>NZ_CAXTGZ010000613.1:0-3605 GCF_964243625.1 uncultured Caballeronia sp. | reverse complement strand
GTTGCAGCAGCCGAGGGCAAGTAAGCGCTAGGTTCGATCCGGCAATTACGAGCGTTCCACCAGACACGAAAGGCGGCGCTTTTTCGCTTGGCCGCGCCTTGAAACAAGGCGCGCAGGTGAATAGCGGCGTCGACGAACAGAGGTCACACCATGTCGATTCTGATCAACAAAGACACCAAGGTCATCACCCAGGGTATTACCGGCAAGACCGGTCAGTTCCACACCCGCGCTTGCCGCGAGTATGCGAACGGCCGTGAAGCGTACGTTGCGGGCGTCAACCCGAAGCGCGCCGGCGAAGATTTCGAAGGCATCCCTATCTACGCAAGCGTCGCGGAAGCGAAGGCTGAAACGGGTGCAACCGTTTCGGTGATCTACGTGCCGCCGGCTGGCGCCGCTGCTGCAATCTGGGAAGCGGTGGAAGCCGATCTCGATCTCGTCATCTGCATCACCGAAGGCATCCCGGTGCGCGACATGGTCGAAGTGCGCGACCGCATGCGCAAGCAGAACCGCAAGACCCTGCTGCTCGGGCCGAACTGCCCGGGCACCATCACCCCGGACGAACTGAAGATCGGCATCATGCCGGGTCATATTCACCGCAAGGGTCGTATCGGCGTGGTGTCGCGTTCGGGCACGCTCACGTACGAAGCAGTTGGCCAGTTGACGGCTATTGGCCTCGGCCAGTCGTCGGCGGTGGGTATTGGCGGCGACCCGATCAACGGTCTGAAGCACATCGACGTGATGAAGATGTTCAACGACGATCCCGACACGGATGCCGTGATCATGATCGGCGAGATCGGTGGCCCGGACGAAGCAAACGCGGCTTACTGGATCAAGGACAACATGAAGAAGCCGGTGGTCGGCTTTATCGCGGGCGTTACGGCGCCGGCCGGCAAGCGCATGGGTCACGCAGGCGCGCTGATTTCGGGCGGTGCGGATACTGCCGATGCCAAGCTGGAAATCATGGAAGCATGCGGTATCACCGTCACGAAGAACCCGTCGGAAATGGCGCGTTTGTTGAAGGCGATGCTTTAAGGAACGGCTGATCGACAGGAAACGCGGGGCTTTGCTATGCTTGTGTAAGCCTTTCGTAACGCGTCGGTTATAAAAGCGGGGGAGCTAAGGCTTCCCCGCTTTTTTTTCGCGTGCTTTCTGTCGCTGTCGCTCACCGGTTTTTTCATGCTCGAATTTTTCGCCACCCTCCATTGGGGCGCTGTTCTTCAGATCATCGTCATAGATATCTTGCTCGGAGGCGACAACGCCGTCGTCATCGCGCTTGCCGTGCGCAACCTGCCCGACCAGCAACGCACGCGCGGCGTGCTGCTCGGCACGCTCGGGGCGATTGTCCTGCGGGTTGTGCTGATCGCGTTTGCGGTCGTGCTGCTCGGTATTCCCTTCCTTAAATTCGTAGGCGGCCTGCTGCTGTTGTGGATCGGCGTGAAACTGATGATGCCGGATCACAGTGATCCGAACGTAAAACGCTCCGATCAGCTTTGGGCCGCGATCAAGACCATCATCGTCGCCGACGCCGTCATGAGCCTCGACAACGTGATCGCGGTCGCGGGCGCCGCCGAGGCCGCCGACCCGCAGCATCGGCTTGCGTTGGTGATCTTCGGCTTGCTGGTGAGCATTCCGCTGATTGTGTGGGGCAGCACGCTGGTACTCAAGCTGATCGATAAATTCCCGATCGTGATTGCGCTGGGCGCCGGATTGCTCGGGTGGATTGCGGGTGGGTTGATCATCAATGATCCGTTCATCGATCGATGGCCTGCGTTGAATGTCCCGAGCGCCGAGTATGCTGCGCAAGTCGCCGGCGCGGTGCTTGTTCTGTCTGTCGGCTGGTTCTTTCGCAGGCGCGTGCAGTCCACGGAATCGAAGGCCGCGCACTGATTTTTCTCGCCGAACGTTAGCCGTTTGGCTGACTGCCGGCGGCTCGCAGGGCTCAATAAGATCGAAGCGTCTGGATTGCATCACGCAGCCAGACGCTTCGATCTTTTGGGAGTTCAGCGATGACAGTAGCGGTGTGCGGGTTCAAGAGCATCAAGGAAGGCAAGTCGTGGTTTCGACGAGCGTGGGCGCGCGGGAAGAAAAAGCGCTCGGGACGAGGTTTCACGCTGATCGAGTTGATGATCGTGCTGGCAATTGTGGGTGTGGTCGCCGCCTACGCGATCCCGGCTTATCAGGATTACCTGGCGCGTAGCCGGGTGGGAGAGGGTTTGTCGCTGGCGTCGTCGGCGCGTCTGGCTGTGGCTGAGAATGCTGCGAGCGGGTCGGATCTGGGTGGCGGATATTCCACCCCGCCGGGAACGCGCAACGTGGAGTCCATTCACGTGAATGACGACAACGGCCAGATCACGATCGCGTATTCCACGCGCGTGGCGCCCGCGGGCGAGAACACTATCGTGCTCGTACCATCTTCGCCCGACAATGCCGACGCGCCGACCGCGCGCACGGTGCTGACGAAGGGCTCGGTCCAGGCCGGATCGATTACGTGGGAGTGCTTCGCGGCAACGAAAACGGCTTCGTCATTGCCGGCGCCGGGCGCGGGTCCGCTGCCATCTGAGGCGCCGACTCTGCCACCCAATCTCGCACCGCCTGAGTGCCGTGCTTGATTTGACTGTGCTGGTTTGACGGTGCTGAAAGGCTGACCGCAAGCAAACGTAATCGCTGCAGTGACGCATCGAGCGAGCACGCAGATTGCGGTCAGCTTCTTTGTTTCGCCGAAAGCGCCACGAATTTCAAATGATTCACAGCGATTTCAGCGCATTTCATGCACGTCGCCGCACAGCATGAGTAATTTTTTGTATAGTGCGCCGGTTGCCGACGTTCCCGACCCCTCATGCCTTCAAACATCGCGCGCTACCTTACTCTTGCCGTCCTCTGTCTGGCGCTGACGATTCCGTACGCGGTCGTCAACCACACGTATCCCATTCCGACGTTCTACGCGGAGTACAGCGCGCTCGGGCTGTTCCTTGCGCTCGGCGCAGCCATGGCGCTGGTCGTGCGTTTGTCCGAGCCGCGCATAGCGTTCGCAACGCCAGTCATGGCGCTGATGCCGCTGGTGCTCGGGCTGTTGCTCGTGGTGCAGACGGTCGTGCTGCCGGTCGCGCAGCCGTCGATGAACTGGCTGGGCGGCGGGTATCTGCTGGCGTCGTTTATCGCGGTGCATACGGGGTACGGACTCGTGCGCGCCGGAATGGCCGAGCGGGCGTTTCGATGGGGCGCGGCGGCGTTGATTGTCGGCGGCCTCTTTGCCGTGTTCTGCCAGGTCGTGCAGCTCTTTCACATGGAATCGAAGTTTTCGCCGTTCGTGGTGGCGTACAACGTGACCGTCGAGCGCCGGCCGTTCGGCAACATGGCGCAGGCGAACCACCTTGCCACCTATATTGCGTTCGCGACGGCGGGCGCGCTTTATCTCGTGCAGACGCGGCGATTGCCGGTGATCGCATGGCTCGCGCTCTCGGCGATTTTTTCCGCTGGCCTGGCGCTGACCGTATCGCGTGGACCGTGGTTGCAGATGGGCGTGATCGTGGTCGCCGGTTTGTGGATGGCGTTGATCCAGGGCCGCTCGACCGCTGCCGATGATCCCGACGCGCCTGCGAGTGGTG
>NZ_CAXTGZ010000612.1:0-3611 GCF_964243625.1 uncultured Caballeronia sp. | reverse complement strand
AAGGCTGGTCGAAGACTGTCATTAGCACAAGGCTGTTTTTTGAATGGAGGCGGGCGTGTCTGAAGCAATATACGGACTAACGATGGCAGCTTGTGGACGATATCAGTCCGGGTTTGGCAACGAGTTCGCAACGGAAGCGATGGCGGGGGTACTGCCTGTCGGTCGCAATTCGCCGCAACGAGTCGCACGAGGGTTGTACGCGGAGCAATTGTCGGGCACGGCGTTCACAGCGCCTCGCGCTCATAACCGTCGTTCATGGCTCTATCGGATTCGCCCGGCAGCCGTTCACAAGCCCTTTGCGCTTATCGCAAACGAGCGTCTAGTCAGCGACTTTTCAGCAGTGCCCACTACGCCTCCGAACCAGCTTCGTTGGGACCCGTTGCCAATGCCGGAGGAGGCAGTCGACTTTGTCGATTCGTTGATAACGATGGCCGGAAATGGCTCAGCTGCATCAATGAGCGGATGCGCGATTCATCTGTTCGCAACAAATGAGTCGATGCGCGACAGGTTTTTCTATTCGGCCGACGGTGAGCTATTAATTGTGCCTCAGGAAGGTCGCCTCACGATCGCTACGGAATTGGGTGTGCTAGACGTGGAGCCACTCGAGATAGCCGTCATCCCGCGCGGAGTGCGCTTCATAGTTCGTTTGCCGGACGGGTGTGCACGCGGTTATGTCTGTGAAAATTTCGGCGCGCTGCTCGAACTGCCGGACCTTGGGCCGATAGGTTCAAATGGCCTCGCGAATCCGCGCGATTTTCTGACCCCTATAGCGGCGTTCGAGGATCGCGAAGGCAAATACGAACTCGTGGCAAAGTTCGACGGCAAGCTATGGCGAGCTGATATTGGTCATTCGCCGCTTGATGTTGTTGCATGGCACGGCAACTATGCGCCGTATAAGTACGATCTGCGGAACTTTAACGCAATGGGGTCAATCAGCTATGATCATCCCGACCCTTCGATTTTTCTGGTTTTGCAGTCACCAAGCGATACGCCGGGTGTCCATTCACTTGATTTCGTGGTCTTTCCGCCCCGCTGGTTAGTCGCTGAGGATACCTTCCGACCGCCGTGGTTTCATCGCAACATAGCGAGCGAGTTCATGGGACTCGTACACGGTGTATATGACGCGAAGGAAGAAGGATTTTTGCCGGGAGGTTGTAGCCTGCATAATTGTATGTCCGGGCACGGGCCTGATGCTGAGACGTTCCGCAAAGCGTCTGACAGCGATACGACAAAACCTCAGCGAGTCGACAAAACCATGGCTTTCATGTTCGAGACGCCGCGGGTCATCAAACCGACGGCTTATGCGCTGGAAACGTCGCAGCTGCAGGCGTTGTATTTTGAGTGTTGGCAGGGCTTGGAAAAGAGTTTTCAACGGACGATTGAATAATGAGCGAAATCGATAAGATGGATTTGAACGCGACCATTAATCCACGTCGCCAGAGCTGGGTTGCGTCGGCGAATGACCCTAGTTGCGACTTCCCGATTCAAAACTTGCCGTTTGGAATTTTTAGCGATAACAGCAATCCGCTTGCGCGAGTCGGTGTTGCGCTTGGCGACGCGATTGTCGATCTTACTGTATTGGCAGATCATGGCCTCCTCCCACAAGCGCGTGAAGTGTTCGCTTGTTCAACGCTTAACGATTTCATCCTCCTTGGGCAATTGCAGTGGCGAGACTTACGAATTCGGTTGTCAACGCTGTTCGACCGTGACAACTCTACACTGCGCGATGATCCGAAGTTGAGAGATATATCGTTGATTGCTCAGTCTGACGCGCGTTTGTATTTACCTGTCGATATCCCGGGCTACACCGACTTTTACTCCTCGAAAGAGCACGCGACCAATGTCGGGTTGATGTTCCGCGATCCGAAGAACGCGCTACTACCAAATTGGCTCGAAATTCCGATTGGTTACAACGGACGCGCTTCATCAGTCGTGGTCAGCGGCACGCCGATCAACCGACCACAGGGGCAAATTAAGCGACCAGACAGCGACCGACCTGTCTATGCATCGTCTCAGAAACTCGATATCGAATTAGAAGTCGGATTTATCGTTGGATCCAATACCACGCTCGGTGAACCAATCCAATGTGAACACGCGGAGAATCACATCTTTGGCATGGTGCTGCTCAATGACTGGAGTGCGCGGGACATTCAGCAATGGGAGTACGTGCCACTTGGGCCATTTAATTCAAAAGGATTCGCCACTACGATTTCGCCGTGGATTGTAACGCTTGACGCTTTAGAACCATTCAGATGTAACCAGCCGGCCCAGCTACCAGAACCTTTAAGCTATCTTCACCATATCGGCCAGCATGGGTTTGATATCCGTCTTGAAGTCGATCTGCGCGGCGCCGAGGATAGCGAGGCCGACACGATAACGCGCACCAATTTCAGACACATGTATTGGACGATGGCGCAGCAACTCACTCATCACACGTCGTCGGGATGCAATGTACGCGTTGGAGACTTGATGGGCTCCGGCACTATTAGTGGGCCGACGCCAGATTCTTATGGTTCGCTCCTTGAATTGACCTGGAACGGCCAGCGTCCTCTGACGCTCGTGTCGGGTGAGCAGCGCACCTTTCTCGAGGACGGCGACGAAGTCGGCCTGCGCGGTTGGTGTCAGGGGCACGGCTATCGCGTTGGTTTCGGGTCTTGTTTGGGTAAGATCGTTCCGGCAGTGGGCCGAGGATGAGCAACCTTACCCTACACAGTTATTTCCGAAGTTCCGCATCGTATAGAGTTCGGATTGCCCTCGCGTTAAAAGCAATTCCTGTCGATCAGGCCCCGGTGCATTTGGTGCGCGCAGGTGGCGAGCAACTGCATGCAAAATATCGTGCGCTCAATCTGGACGCGCTGGTTCCAGCGCTCACGCTGGCAGTCAATGGCGAGCCGAGCGTGATGACCCAGTCGCTCGCGATTATCGAGTATCTGGAGGAAACCTATCCCGAGCCACCGCTGCTCCCACGTGCGGCGCTGGACCGGGCGCATGTGAGATCAATCGCGCTGCAGCTCGCTTGCGAAATTCACCCATTGAATAATCTCCGTGTCCTCAAGTACTTGAACGATAGGGTAGGTGTAACGGCGGACCAAAAAGATGCCTGGTATCAGCATTGGATCAGTGCCGGTTTCGCGACGCTAGAGTCGAGATTATCGGGTGACAGCCGCGTTGGCAAGCTAGTTTACGGCGACAGTCCGACGGTCGCCGATCTTTGCCTTGTCCCGCAGGTCTGGAACGCACGGAGGTTCAACGTTCCGCTAAACAGTTATCCAACGATATTGCGGCTTGCCGACTACGCGATGGGCCTGGATGCTTTTATCTCGGCAGAGCCGTCCGTGCAACCGGATGCGGGTATCTAATCGCTAGTCCTGAGGTTGTAATATGAGGTTGCATAAAGGGCTGTTTCACCTAGCAGCACCTAGAGGCAGACCTGTTTGTTCCGTCAACCGTCACTCACCGGTGAACGCCGCATCGGGAAACGGTCCGGTAAGGGGCCATTGGAAGCGCGTAATCGGTCTTCGAACGATGGCGCGCTTGCGAAGAAGTATCGCTTTTTGCCGGCTTCGAGACGCATCGAGTGCTCGCCGCGCGACATCTGGGGCGTATGCAAA
>NZ_CAXTGZ010000611.1:0-3618 GCF_964243625.1 uncultured Caballeronia sp. | reverse complement strand
GTTCAAGCCCGACCCGCTTGAGGCGGTCCGCCGCAGCCCGTGCAATTGCACGTCCGGTCGCGGTGCTGCCCGTGAAGCTGATCGCCGGCACCTTGGGCGAATCCACGAGCCGCCGTGCGCCATCGGCACCGGACTCGATGACGATATTGACTACGCCGCGCGGAATATCGCTTACTGACTCGATAATGCGGCCCAGCAAAGACGCCGTCTGCGCGGCCTGATGCGGCATCTTGATTACCGCTGTGCATCCGGCGGCAAGCGCGGGCGCGAGTGCGCGGATGCAGAGGTAAGCCGGAGAATTCCACGGAATGATCAAGCCCGCGACACCGATGGGCTCGCGGATCGACATCGCTTGCTGTCCTGGCCGGCTTTCCAGCACGCGCCCGAAATTATGCATGGCGAGCCCCGTGGCAAATCGCAGCGCCCGCGGAATCAGCGACGCTTCGAACGTCGCTTCGGGACGAACCTTGCCGTTCTCGTGGCACAGCGAATCGATAACCTCATCGAGCCGGGCCTCGAATCCATCGGCGAGATGGCTCAGGGCCGTCGCGCGACGGTGCGAATCGCTTCGCCATGAGCTGCGCAGAAATGCCTGGGCAGCGGCATCTATGGCCGCCTGCATGGTCTGCTCGGGTGCATCGTAGTAATAGCCGATCACATTGCCCGTGGCGGGATCGATACTTTCGCGCCTGGGACCGTCGGCGAGCCATTCCCCCGCGACCCAATGTCGTGCTTCATGCGCTGTTGACATCGAAAATGTCTCCTCGATTGATAGTTGTACTAAAGAACCATTTAGCTCGGAAGGATGTGTGCGCCGTCACGCGCCACGCGATCGAGCAAACGAGCCGCATTGCCGCCTTCGACCGCCCGCAACTCAGCCGGGCCAAAACCCACTTCGCGCAAGCCTGCGAGCGTTGCCTGCATGCCGCGTTCTGGCACGAACGGGAAATCTGTTCCTAGCACCACGTTGGCAGGCGTGACCAGTTTGAGCAACGCAGCCATTGAAATCGGATTGGCTGAAATGGCGGTGTCGTAGTAAAGACTGCGCAGAATCGGCATGACGCCCTGCGGCACATTGCGGGCAAGCCCCTTGTCCTGGGCGCCCAGGATAGCCATGCGCGTAGCGAGGAATGGCACCGTCCCGCCGGCATGGGAAAAGATAAAGCGAATGTCTGGACAACGAGTGAAGGTCCCTGAAAACATCAGGCTGGCGACAGTACGCGTAGTGTCGTGTGGGAATTCGATCAACGAAGCTGGTTCGTCCGGCAAGAGGCCGCGATTGCAATTGCAGGATGTTGGATGCACATACACAACCGCCTTGCGTCGATTGAGTTCGTCGAAGACAGGGACGAATTCAGTGTGGCCGAGGTATCGGTCGCCGTAGTTCGTCATCAGCCCGATACCGTCCGCCTTCAGGGTATCGAGTGAATACTCGATCTCCTTGAGCGCCGCGCCCGCGTCCGGCAACGGCAACGCGGCGAACGCGCCAAAACGCGTGGGGCGGTCGGCTACCATCTGCGCCGAAAACTCATTGCAGGCGCGTGTAAGGCGACGCGTCTTGGCCATGTCCGGCATCCATAGAGGCGGCGCCGATACTACTGCGGTCGTGATGCCCTGACGGTCCATGACCGCGAGGGAATCCTCTACCTTCCACTGCGGAGCAACGCCATTCGGAGCCGGTGCGCCAATGGCCGCCTCCCCCATGGTCTCGCGAAAGACCGCAGGCAAAAAATGATGGTGGACGTCGATTCGCTGAACCTGTGCGGGCGCGTCAGTTGTCTGTGCCCTACCTGGCATGGCCCCAATAGCGAGCAGAGCCGCTGCCATCTTGCCGAACTTGCGTCGCGCGGGGCTCGCCGCGCGATCCGTGTCTAAATCAAGAATGTTGTTATTGTCTTGATGCATCGTGTGTCCCGAACTTGTTGCGCCTACGCTTGACGAATGAGTGCTTCAGATAACTTCGGCAACGACGCGATTCTCGATTGCCCCGATTCCATCGATTTCCGCGCGCATGACGTCACCCACGCGCAGATACGTCGGCGGGTTCATCGCCACGCCGACACCCGATGGCGTTCCAGTTGCCAGAAGGTCGCCGGGTTCGAGCGTGAACGCAGTTGAGAGATGAGCGACCTGGGCAAAGATGTCATGGATCATTGAACCGGTCTCGTCGTCCTGCCGCAACTCGTCGTTCACCCACATGCGAAGGCGCAATGCATGCGGATCTCCGAGTTCGTCCGGAGTAACAATCCACGGGCCAGTCGGACCACAGGTATCGAACGACTTGCCTATCGTCATGGTCTGCGTGGCGAGTTGCCAGTCGCGCACTGAAACGTCGTTGCACACCATATATCCGGCAATATAGCTTCCCGCCTCTTCGCGCTTGACATGCTTGCAGCGCTGTCCAATCACGGCGCACAACTCGACCTCGTAGTCGAGCTTGTCCGACACAGCTGGCAGATGGACGTCGCCGAAAGGGCTGTTGATGCAGGACACTTGCTTGTTGAACCACACTTGCGTGGGTGGCGTGTGCACACCCACCTTCGCGGCCTCCTCAACATGCTTGCGATAGTTCATGCCGATCGCGAGAAATTTCGATGGGTTCGGCAACGGCGCAAGCAGTTCGACCCCGGCAAGCGGCACCGCGTAATCGCCCCGAACTTCGTGTGCACGCGCCATTGCGTCGGGACCCGCCTGCAGCAACTCCAGCATGGTGTTAGGCAACGCCGGATCATTGTGCGGCAGGTCGACCACCCGGTCGCCGTCCACTTTGCCAATTGAAGTCTTGCCGTTATGTCGATAAGTAACGAGTTTCATTGATTTATAGAGGAAATAGAGAGAGATTCAGGCAAGGCTCGCAGGCGAGGAACGTTTCTTCAACAATTCGGTATCGTCAGCGGGGTCATCGGAAATAACCGGAAACGGATAGCTACGCGGTAACCGGGTCAGCAAGAACGCGGCGCAAGCCAGAACGGCAACGAACGCCACCAATGCCGGACGATAAGACCCCGTCGCGTCGTACGTCGCACCCATCACGAACGGGCCGAGTCCAGTGCCAACGGTGAACACCGCGAACAAGTAACCGTAAATCTGTCCGAACGCGCGCAAGCCGAAGTAGCGGCTTTGCAAATAGGCAATCAGATCGACTTCCGCCCCCAATCCCAGTCCGACCAGCACGGCGCCGACCGTCGTGAGCGTGGGATCGCTACTGGCGAGCAACGTCAAGACGCCTATCAATGGCAGCACGACGAACGCGATCGCCACATGAGGACCAAAAAAACGATCTAGCAGGAATCCGCATAGGAGACGCCCTACGATCAGCGCTACGCCAATACCGGCAAATACGCTGACTGCGCGGCTTGCCGGAATCCCGCGATCGGTCAGCAAGGGCACGAGATGCACGACGGTTCCGTTTGCAACGATCGGTATGCAGAAGAACACCGCCGCCAGCATCCAGAAATGCGAAGAGCGCACCGCCGCGCTTGCTTCGATGCCGGGCAACCCGCGAGCGCGGGCCTGAGCTGCCGCGCGAGTCGCGCCGGGCGACTTGCCCGCGTCGCTCGGTTCTGCCCGTTCGCCAATAAATAAGCCGACGGCAACGAATGCAATGTCAAAGACCGT
>NZ_CAXTGZ010000610.1:0-3618 GCF_964243625.1 uncultured Caballeronia sp. | reverse complement strand
CCCATCCTGGCCGCTCAAAGAGAGACGGCCTCTTGACTCCATTATTTATTTAAACTCCAATCTTGGAAATGTACAGTCACGAACAGTTGTGCCGCACTGTTCAGTGATTTTGCCTGCACACTTTTTGAGATGACACGATGAACCCCGGTATCGACCTCGCGATCAACACAAGTAGCGGCATCCCGATGACTGACCAGCTCGTGTCGGGCATCACGAACCTGATCCGCACGCGCCAGTTGCTGTCGGGCGCGAAGCTGCCGTCCATCCGCGCGCTGGCGGAGAGCCAGCAAATCAGCCGCTTTCCGGTGATCGAGGCGTATGACCGGCTTTCCTCGCTGGGAATGATCGTGCCGAAGCACGGTTCCGGATTTTTTGTCGCCAATCAAATGGGCGGTGACGACGCGGGCGGCGGTTCGGATCCGCGCCTGGCTGAAGAGGAATCGAACCAGATCCTCCAGCAATTCAACTATCCCGGCGAGACGCTGAAACTCAGCAGCGGTTTTGTCCCCGAGGCGTGGCGCGATCTGGAAGGCATCATGCAGACCGCGCGGCAGGTCATGCGCATGGACCCGGCAAGCGTGATCGACTATGCAATGCCGCATGGCGATGCAAACCTGCGTCATCAGATCCAGATGCGCCTGGCGCACGTCGGGGTCGAGGCCGACGTGTCGAACATCATCGTCACGAGCGGGGCAAGCCAGGGACTCGACCTGATCGTGCGGTTCATGCTGAAGCCCGGCGATACCGTGCTGGTCGAAGATCCCGGCTATTACAATCTGTTCGGTTTGCTGAAGCTTCAAGGCGTGAGGATTGTCGGCGTGCCCCGATTGGCGACGGGACCGGATGTCGATTTCGCCGAGCATCTGCTGAAGACGATCAAGCCGAAGCTGTTTTTCATCAACACGGTGTTCCACAACCCGACCGCGACCAACGTCGCGCCGCAAGTCGCATTCAAGTTGCTGCAGCTCGCGCAGCAGCACGACTTCACCATCGTGGAAGACGATATCTACGCCGACTTCCAGGCAACGCCGACGCAACGGCTGGCATCGCTCGACCAGCTGGATCACGTGATTTATCTCGGCGGCTTGTCGAAGACATTGTCATCGTCGCTGCGCATCGGGTATCTGGCTGCGAAGCGCGAACTCGTGAAAGATCTCGTCGATGTCAAAGTGCTCACGAGCCTGGGCGGATCGCGTTTCAGCGAATGCGTGGTGGCGGCGCTGCTCGAGCGCGGGACGTACCGGAAGTATCTCGAGCGGTTGCGCAGAAGGGTGCGCGACGCGTTATCGACGGCCGTGCAGCGGATCGAGGAACACGGCTGGGAAGTCTTCGATGAACCCACCGGCGGCAATTTCATCTGGGCACGCGTGCCGCATATCGACGATTCCATGGTGCTGGTCGAGCAGGCGCTCAAGTTCGGGATCACGCTCGCGCCGGGGAGTTACTATCGGCCGAACGGGGAGTCGTCGGCGTGGGTGCGCATCAACACAGCCCACGCCGATGACCCGCGCGCGCTCAGGTTTTTCGAGCACATGGCGGGCTTTCGGATCAACGGCGGATGAGGCGCTAGATCTTGCCCGCGTGTTGCGCGGTGACGGCGCGTTCTTCGTCGGTGGCGATGCGCGCGACCGGCGCGGGTTCATCGATCCACGCCGTCAACAGGGTCGAGGTCACCGCCAGGATCACCGGTCCTATGAACAACCCGACAATCCCGAACGCGAACATGCCGCCGAGCACGCCGGAGAGGATCAGCAGCATCGACAGATTGACGCCGCGCTTGATCAGCATGGGCCGCAGAAAGTTGTCGAGCATGGCGACCATGACCGACCACACGAGCAGCAGGATGGCGGCGAGTTGCGAGTCGTGCCAG
This sequence comes from uncultured Caballeronia sp., assembly GCF_964243625.1. Lineage (NCBI taxonomy): Bacteria > Pseudomonadati > Pseudomonadota > Betaproteobacteria > Burkholderiales > Burkholderiaceae > Caballeronia > uncultured Caballeronia sp. Next base: position 1,748 of record NZ_CAXTGZ010000610.1, on the reverse strand, counting down.
AAGAGGTAAGCCACGCCGCCAAGCAAAGGCAGCAACGGCCCGATCTGCGCAAGACACAACATGAGCATCAACGCAGCCAGGATGCCGGCCGCGGGCACGCCCGCGATCCACAAGCCGATGCCGCCCAAGGTCGATTGCACGACCGCTGTCACGACGATGCCCAACGCCACCGCGCGAATCGCGAGTCCCGCGAGCTTGACCGCCGCGGCGCCGCGCTCGTTGGCAAGCCGCGTGGCAAAGCGTGTGACGAACCGCGCCGCCTGGTCACCCTGGCTATAAAGAATGCCCGAGATGATGATGGTCACGAACATGTGGATCACGAACACGCCGACGATTGCCGCGTGGCCGAGCAGCCAGCGCGCGGCAATGGTCACATAGGGTTCGAGCCGCGCCAGGATGCCGCCCGGACCGGAGTCGGACAACGTCTGCCATTCATGCGCAACGCGATCGCCCGCAAGCGGAATCTCGCTGATCCAGCCGGGCGGCGGCGGTAATGCGTAGTTCGGCAGGCTCTTGATGGCGGCCATGATCTCGCCGCCGTGCAGCGCGAGGGTCGAGATCGCTTTATAGAGCGGCAGAACGATCACGATCCCAAGGATAATGAGCATGATGGCGGTGGCGGCCCATCGGCGATCGCCGACACGGCGCTGCACCGCGAGCATGACCGGCCAGGTCGCGACCACGATGGTCGTAGCCCAGATCAGGCCCGGAATGAATGGCCGAAGGATATAGAGGCTGCCGATCATCAGTCCCGTCAGGATGACGATCACGAGCAGATGCCGCGCGATATCGACTGGCGGGCGCGGCTTTGCTTGTGGGTCCGCTTGTGGGTTCACTTGGTACTCCCGACTAGGATTTGCCAGCATTGTGCCTCAATGCCCTGGCACGACCTTCCCGGTAACGAATTCCGCGATCGTTGCATCGAGCGAATCGGAGCATTGCCTGTGCGGCGAGTGGCCGCCGGCGGGCAACTTTGCGAGCACGGTTTGGGGAGCGTGCAACGGAATGGCATCGATCTGCGCCATTGTTGCGTACTCGTCGTCCTCGGCTTGAGCCGCGAGAAGCGGGCACCTGATAGACGATAAAAGACGCGTGATATTCCAGTCCCTGAACGCGGGGCTCAGCCAGATATCGTTCCATCCATAGAAGGCCGAGTCCACATCCGCGTGATACCGCGCCAGGCGGCTGCGCAAGTCGCCCTGCGTGTACTGAACTCTCGCCTGGCTGATCATCTCCACCGACATCGCTTCGACGAACACATGCGGCGCAATCGCAATAACGCCAGCCAGCGCGTCAGGAAACGCCGCCGCGTAGAGCAGGGCGATGGACCCGCCGTCGCTGTGTCCGATCACCCACATCCGGGCGCGCTCGGCGTGGCCTATGTCAAGAACATCGAGTAATGCCGGGAGCACGTCCTGTGCTTGCGCGTGCAGGAAATCAACCGGCCATTTCGTGCCGGCCTCGCGCGGCGTGGACGCGCCGTATCCGGGCCGCGAATACACCAGTCCGCGAAAGCCAAGTCGATCGCAAAGTGCTTGCGGCCAGTCCTTCCACATTGCAACCGAGCCGAGCCCCTCGTGCAGGAACACGGCGATGGAAGCATCGGTCGAGTTCGCGTTCAGCCATCGATATTCAATGCGCAGCGAATTGCGACCGTTCTCCGCTGGTAAGTCTGCGAAGGAAGGCGATACCAGTTGATCCATGTTTGCGGCGGGTGAGTTAGATGTTCGCGCTTCTGGCGCGAGCGA
>NZ_CAXTGZ010000609.1:0-3622 GCF_964243625.1 uncultured Caballeronia sp. | reverse complement strand
CCCCCTATGCCGCCTTGCTTCTGCCTGAATTAGTAAACGGTCTCGACCTCCACGAGACAGTCATAAAATGTCGCAGAACCGCCGAGATCGGTCAGCGCCTGGCTCGTCACCTGATTCGCATTGCAACCATCGGGTGCGAGTTTCTTCCACCAGATCGACAATCCGACCACCACGCCTTCACGCGCGCGATCCGTTATGCGAGCCCGCGCTTGCATCGATCCACGATCGTTGAAGATGCGCACCATTTCGCCGTTGGCAATCTGGCGGGCGTGGGCATCGGCGGGATGAATATCGACATGCGGCTCGCCTTCCGTTGACCGAAGGCTTTCGACGTTGACGAAGCTGCTATTGAGGAAGTTCCGGGCAGGCGGCGAGATCATCGAAAGCGGATACCGTGCAGCCAGCGCCGGCGCGTATTCAGCCGATTCATACGGCGGCAAATAGTCGGGCACCGGCTCCAGTCCCGCGCGCTCGAGGCGCTCGCTGAAAAACTCGCATTTTCCCGATGGCGTGCGGAATCCGCCCTCCGCAAACGGCGCGTCCGGCAGCTTGAGCTGCGCCCAGCCGTTCGACTTCAGTGTTTCCCAGTTCACGCCCGCAAGCGCGGGGTCATCCCATCTGAATGCCTTCGATGCCACTTCGTCATCGGTTTCGAACAACGCGGGATGCGTCAGCCCCATCGCTTTTGCCAGGCCTCGGAAAATCTCCGTGTTCGCGCGTGATTCGCCCACTGGCGGGATCGCCGGCAAGTTCGCCATCACATGCGTGTGACCGTAGGACTTGTGGGCATCGAGATGTTCGAGCTGCGTGGTCGCGGGAAAAATGAGGTCGGCGTAATCCGCGGTATCGGTCTGGAAGTGCTCGAGCACGATCGTGAACAGATCTTCCCGCGCGAAACCCGTGGCGACCTTCGCCGAATCCGGCGCGACGGCTACGGGATTCGAGTTGTAGACAATCATCGCTTCGATCTTCGGGCCGAACGTAGTGTCGCCGGGATGCAGAAGTGCATCGCCGATGGCATTCATGTTCACGATGCGAGGCAATTTCGACGGCCATCCCGGCAACAAGTCGGGCCGTTCGAGGGCGTTGACGTCAACAGGCGCCCAATTCGACGATGAAAGCAGCAACCCGCCCGACCGCTCGCGCCACGCACCGGTAAGCGATGGCAAACACGCAATCGCACGAACCGCATTGCCGCCGCCGCGCACGCGCTGCATGCCGTAGTTGAGACGTATGGATGCTTTTTTCGTCGATCCAAAAGCGCGCGCCAGATCGATCACCACTTGCGCTTCGATTCCGCAAATCTCCGCCACACGCGGGGGCGGATAGTCGTTCGCGCGAGCCTTGAGCTGATCGAAACCGAGCGTATGCGCGCTTATGTATTCATGGTCGATCAACCCGTCGCCGATCAGGACATTGATCATACCGAGCGCAAGCGCGCCGTCCGTGCCGGGCTTCAACGCAATATGCTGATGACACTTCTCCGCCGTGAGCGAACGATACGGATCGATCGCGATCAGTCGCGCGCCGCGCCGCTTGGCCTCCTGCGCCCGCGTCCAGAAATGCAGATTCGATGCAATCGGATTCGATCCCCAGATGAGAATCAACTCGCTTTCCTCGAAGTACTCGGTATGCATGCCGAGACTTCCGCCATACGTGTAGCGCAAGCCCGCGGCGCCGGCTGCGGCGCAAATCGTCCGGTCCAGCCGCGATGCACCCAGCATATTGAAAAAACGCGCCGCGATGCTTTCGCCCTGCACGAGACCCATCGTGCCCGCGTAGCTGTACGGCATGATCGCTTCGGGCGAACGCGCGGCTATCTCACCTAGCCGATCGGCAGCGAGTGTCAGCGCTTCGCCCCAGCTGATCGCTTCGAAATGTCCTTCGCCTTTGCGTCCGACGCGGCGCATCGGCGTCAGCAAACGATCCTTGTGATGCGTGCGCTCCGCGTATCGCGTCACCTTTGTACACAGCACGCCTTGCGTCGGCGGATGATCCGGGTCACCCGAAATCTTGATCGCGCGACCGTCCTTCACCGTGACGCGCATTGCGCATGTATCGGGGCAATCGTGCGGGCAGACGGCGCGGACGAATTCGGCGGGAGCGTTCATGGGAGATCCATTTAGAACCGGCGAAATCCGCCAGATGAGACAATTTTATTACGGTTGGCGAAAGCCGACGGTCTCGAACATCGATAAATAATCGCGGGCGTAGAATGGAACCACTGACGCGGATACCCGTGCGCACGATCAATTGTTCAGACAGGGGCTTTTTCCATGAATTTGATTCCAGAAATCGAAGCATCACACGAAGAAATCAAAGCTTTGCGACGAACGATCCACGCAAACCCGGAACTACGTTACGAAGAAGTCGGAACCGCGAAACTCGTGGCTGAAAATCTTGAACGATGGGGTCTCGAGGTTCATCGCGGGATGGGAAAAACCGGCGTGGTTGGTGTGTTGAAGCGCGGTTCGAGCTCAAGGAGCATTGGCCTTCGTGCCGATATGGATGCCTTGCCGATCACGGAACTCAACACGTTCGATCACAAATCACAAAATGCGGGACGCATGCACGCATGCGGTCACGACGGCCACACGGCCATGTTGCTCGGCGCGGCCCAACATCTGGCCAAGTATGGAAAGTTCGATGGGACCATCGTGTTCATCTTCCAACCGGCCGAAGAAGGCGGCGCGGGCGCAAAAGCGATGATCCACGATGGCTTGTTCGAGCAGTTTCCCGTCGATGCCGTCTTTGGCATTCACAACTGGCCGGGCATGAAGGCGGGCACGTTTGGCGTGACGGAAGGCCCATTGATGGCATCGAGCAACGAGTTTCGAATCAGCGTCAAAGGGATCGGGTCGCATGCAGCGTTGCCGCATAACGGCCGCGACCCGATTTTCGCCGCAATGCAGATTGCCAACGGACTGCAGGGAATCATCACGCGGAGCAAGAAGCCTATCGATACGGCCGTTTTGTCGATCACGCAGATCCACGCGGGCGACGCAGTCAATGTCGTCCCCGATGATGCATGGCTAGGTGGCACGGTAAGAACATTCACGGTCGAAACACTCGATTTGATCGAACGACGAATGAAGACGATTGTGGAATCGACCGCGGCCGCTTATGAGTGCGAAGGCGTGTTGGAGTTCTATCGAAATTATCCGCCGACGATCAATGATGCTGAGCAGGCGCGGTTCGCGGTATCGGTGATGGAAGAAATCGTGGGTAAGCAGAACGTGAATGCATCGGTGGAACCGACGATGGGCGCCGAAGACTTTTCGTTCATGCTGCTCGCAAAGCCTGGCTGTTATGCGTTTTTGGGAAATGGCGAAGGCGAGCATCGCGAATCGGGACACGGCGCGGGCCCTTGCATGCTTCACAACGCGAGCTACGATTTCAACGACGACTTGTTGTCGGTCGGTTCAACCTATTTTGTGAAGCTCGCTGACAGGTTTTTATCGGCTCGTTGATGGGTGTTTCATATCCGAGGAAGGATTGCGATGCGTCTTGCACTGCAATCCTCCTATTAACAGATAGCAGTGGGTTCGGCTGGTCTGATCGATTCCGCGCTGTAAACGCAAAAACCCCACTTTTTGGGGTGGGGTTTTAGCGACTGCGATGA
>NZ_CAXTGZ010000608.1:0-3633 GCF_964243625.1 uncultured Caballeronia sp. | reverse complement strand
CGCTGACTGGTCGGCCTTCGTATCATCCTGAGGTGATGCTTAAGATCTACATTTTTCGGTTATCTGAACTGTATTCAATACAGTCGCCGCCTTGAACGCGAGGCCCAGCGCAACGTTAAATTGATGTGGCTCACGGGCCGCCTGGCAAAGGATTTCAAGACTATTGCGCGATTTCGCAAAGACAACGGCAAAGCGATCCGCAACGCTTGTCGTCAGTTCGTCATGCTATGAAAACGCTTGGACCTTTTCGCCGAAGCGCTCGCTGCGATAGACGGCAGCAAGTTTAAGGCAGTGAACCATCACGATCGCAACTTCACGAGCGCAAAACCAGAACGGCGAATGAAGGATATCGAGGCAAGCATCAGCCGTTATCTGGTGAAAATGGACACCGCCGATCGCAAGGAACCTACTATCGCGAAGGTGAAGACTGAACGGTTGCAAGACAAGATCGCGGCTCTCAAAGAGCAGATGCAAATCCTTGAGAAAGTCGAAGTTCAACTCGACGCGACGCCAGACCAGCAAGTGTCGCTTACCGACCCGGACGCGCGCTCAATGAAGACGCGAGGAACCGGCGTCGTCGGCTACAACGTCCAGGTAGCAATCGATGCAAAGGACCATTTGATCGTCGCGCACGAGATCACCAATAGCGGCATTGATCGGGATCAACTCCTGTCGATGGCGACGCTCGCGCGTAACGAGACGGGCGTCGAGAAGCTCACGGCAGCTGCGGACAGAGGTTATGACAAAAGCGAGGAGGTACTCGCGTGTCACCAAGCTGGCGTTACCGTGTACGTTCCCAAGACGGTGACGTCGAGCGCGACGGCTCACGGTCGCTTCAGCAAAGGCGATTTCATTTACGATGCCGAGGCGAACGAGTATCGCTGCCCAGCGGGACAGCGTCTCACATGGCGCTACGTGACGATCGAGCGCGAGCTAAAGTTGCATCGTTACTGGAGTTCGAACGGCCAGCAGTGTTCGTTAAAGGACAAGTGCACGCCGAGCATACAACGCCGGGTGACGCGCTGGGAACACGAAGAGGTTCTCGATGAGATGCAAATCCGTCTTGACCACAGTCCCGACATGATGCGTATCCGACGACAAACCGTCGAGCATCCGTTCGGCACAATCAAGGCTTGGATGGGAGCCACGCATTTCTTAACGCGAACGATCAAGCGGATAAGCACTGAAATGAGCTGCACGTGCTTGCGTACAACATGAAGCCGCGAGAACAGGTGTCGTCAGAGTCTGCGCCGTTACGCCTTTTGACACGGTCTGGGCCGGCTGCCGCCCGACGGCCCACTCCCTCGGAAGCGCCCTCGTCCATGTCAGCAACTGCAAGGCGGGGATATCGGATGTTCACCCGAAAAAGAGTAACAAAACAAGAACTGGAGCGTACTGAGTGCGCACAGGCGGCATCATGAATGCATCCATTCATGGAGCACAAACTCATGAACGCGCCTACGTTATCGCCGAACCCCACATCATCCATCAAGGGACGCAGGTTGCACTGGTCAGCGTACCCTCAACCTGAACGGTATAGATCTCGCGCCTAATTCTTCAGTGTTCTGGTTGGGCTGGCGAAGAGTGCTTGGTGTTGCGTCCGGCTCGCGGACCACACGCAACCGCAGATGACACTGGAAGTGCGCTTTACGGTTGCGTCGAGATCGTGTTGTGATGGTCGGATCGGATACCGTATCGGGCGAAATGTCACTGATCCCGTCGAAGACCACTGCTTTCAATGCGCACTCCTTGGTGAGGACATGGCTCAGTTTCAGTAAACTGCGGACCCGAAGCAATGGCGCCGCTAGCAAGACACCTTCGCAACTCGACAATCGCACCCGAGATGCTTTGCCGCATTCGAGTCACGCAAAGCATCGACTTGCTGGCGTTAAAAGGTCGGGCAGTTCGTATCAGTGGAGCGGTATCGAAAATGGTTGACGAACGTCACTCCGGCTTACGCCTCGGAGAAACACTCGGCATGGGCGTCTATAACGCCACGCGTGGTTTTGGTGGCATAACGGCTCGTGGACTGCGTATGGATAAGCGCATGTGGGCGACAAGATCATACGCGTCCATGATTTAATGCTTAACTGAGGCAGGACTTGGCGGTTTGGACGAAGAGCACTACCGAATTTTTATGACAGACTTTCGCAACTTCAGCCAATTCATATCAACAGGGTGGTGCGCTTCATCAAAGCGGCGGCTGACTCACCGAAATTAGGCCCTTCGCCCGAAATTTATCCAGAAACTGGAATCGTTCGGTTCCCTCCTCCGGGCCAGGCTGTATCACATTACCGATTCGCATAGTCTGACTGCCGGCGCCGGTGTATTGCGGCCATTGTGGCAGCCCTGCCCCGTTCGGGTTTCCCGACCGAGCAAAATTCGTCCAGTACGATTGCATGGTGTCGGACACAGCCAAATCCTGCGCGCTTGCCGTCACGTTTCCATTGGGCGTCAGGTTGCCGAACACATATGGCACCTCCGTCGCATGCGTGGCGACCGGGTTATACGCCGATGTCTGCTCGAAATGATAAACAAATACCGCTGAATGTCCCGTCTTCTGTTGCTGCGTAACCCAACCCCAAGTCTGGTATTTGATCACCTGGTCCCCGATCAATGCCTGTGCTGATTGCGTCGCTTGCCCGATTGAACTGGCAGGGTACGCCTGCTCGAACGCGGTCACGTTCGATGGACCGAACTCAGTTGCGGCGGCACTCGTGTAGGACTGAATCGTCGTATGCGGAAGCGCACGGTTGAAGAACGCGAGACCTTCATCGGAGTTCCATCCTGCCAACAGCGGCACATCGTTTTGACGACCATTGAGAAAACGGACATAGGGATTTTCCGGCAGAACATAGCCGTCCACGATCGGTGAGAAGTTGGTTAAGCCAGGATCGGTGGCGAAAGTCCAATTGGTTGCCGTCTCGAGTGTCAAAGCCGGGACGGCTCTCAACTGATCAAGTGTGGGCGCGTTCATCTGGGTGCCGAGGGCGGTTCCCATCGCCTGCGCATCGGCATACGGCTTCATTTCGCCATGTTCGCTTTCCCAGAACGCGCCGCTTTCGCCAATCGCTTTCTGAAACAGTCCGGTCGCCAAGGGCGACGCCATCAGCAAGCCGATTGCATGAGAGCCGGCCGATTCACCGAATACAGTCACGTTGGCAGGATCGCCGCCAAACGACGCAATATTATCCTTGACCCACTTGAGCGCCGCGATCTGATCCTCAATGCCATACATCCCCGACTTGTGACCATTCGACTCCGCATCAAGATCCGGTCTTGAAAGATGTCCGAATACGCCCAAGCGATAATTGATCGTCACCATCACGACGTTTTTCTTTGCGAGCGATGTACCATCCAGACTGTCGTCCGACCCGGTGCCGAACTGAAATCCGCCACCGTGAAGCCACACCATGACAGGCAGTTTTGCGCCTCGGGTTTTCGCGCCACTCCAGATATTCAGAAACAGGCAGTCTTCGCTCACGCCATCAGTGCTAATCGGGCCACCGAATGCCGCGGCCGCCCAACACTTTGCACCGAAGGTGGTGGCGTCGCGCGCGCCAGTCCACTTCTGTGCCGGTTGAGGCTCTTTCCATCGCAGGTTTCCCACGGGAGCGGCGGCATAGGGAATCC
>NZ_CAXTGZ010000607.1:0-3637 GCF_964243625.1 uncultured Caballeronia sp. | reverse complement strand
CTTGCGCTCCAATCAAATTCACCACCTTGATTCCCCGCGTATCCGGCACCTCCGCATACGACAACACCTTCAACTGCGGCAAGCTCCTGCGCAGGAACCGCGCAAGCATCGCTCGCAGAGAATGCTGCACCAGCAGCACCGGCGGCAACCCGATGTTCTGCTGCCTCATGATCGCGTTCTGCGTCGAATTCAAAAGCGTCTGTGCCAATCCCGGCTCCAGCCCCGGATTCGCCCCCGTCGATAAAGCCTGCGACAACACCCGCTCAAGCGCCGGGTCCAGCCCCATCACCTGCAATTCGCCACTCCCCGGATACCACTGCTGCGTAATCGCGCGGCCAAGCGCAAGACGCACGGCGGCGGTCAGATCGTGTGCATCGGAGATCTTGGGGGCGTGTTCCTGAAGCGCATCGACGATCGTGCGCATGTCGCGAATCGGCACGCCTTCATCCAGCAAGTTCTGCAGCACCTTTTGCAGCGTGGTCAGGGCCATGACCTTCGGCACCAGATCTTCGATCAGCGTCGGCGTGTCCTTGCCAACGCGTTCCAGCAACGCCTGAACTTCCTGACGCCCGAGCAACTCGGCGGCGTGCGTCACGACCAGATGATTCAAATGCGTGGCGACAACCGTGCTGGCATCGACGACCGTATAGCCGTAGACCTGCGCCTGCTCACGCAAATTCGTATCGATCCAGACAGCCGGCAAGCCGAACGCCGGGTCTTGCGTCGGGCTGCCCGGCAGCGTGGCCGTGACCTGACCCGGATTGATTGCGAGCCACTGGCCAGGGAACGCTTCGCCTACGCCGACTTCCACGCCTTTCAACGCAATCCGATACCCGTTCGGCCGCAATTCCAGGTTGTCGCGGATATGAATCACCGGCGGCAAAAAGCCGATTTCCTGCGCGAATTTCTTCCGGATGCCCTTGATGCGCTTGAGCAACTCGCCATCGGTATTGCGGTCGACGAGCGGAATCAGCCGATACCCCACTTCAAGCCCAAGCGGGTCGATCATCGCGACGTCGTCCCAGCTCGCTTCGCTGTTCTCGACCGGTGCGGCGGCGGGCGCCACGAGTTCGGTCACGGCGTCCGCTTTCTTCTTCGCCTGGGCGCGCTGGTTCATCGTGCGTGCGGCATAGACAAGACCGCCGCCAAGCAGCAAGAACGCGAAATGCGGCATGCCCGGAATCAACCCCATGACCCCGATGATCACGCCCGTGATCATCAGCACGCGTGGGTTGCTGAACAACTGCCCGGTCAACTGCGTACCAATGTCTTCTTCGGTCGCTACGCGCGACACGATCACGCCGGCGGCCGTCGAAATGATCAGCGACGGAATCTGCGCGACGAGACCATCGCCGATGGTCAGCAGCGTGTAGTTGGTGGCGGCGTGCGCGAAGTCCATGTCGTGCTGCAACATCCCGACGATCAACCCGCCCACGATGTTGATCACCATGATCAGCAAACCGGCGATTGCATCGCCGCGAACGAACTTGCTCGCGCCGTCCATCGAACCGTAGAACTCGGCTTCTTGCGCGACCTGCACGCGGCGTTTGCGCGCCTGATCTTCGTTGATGAGGCCGGCGTTCAGGTCGGCATCGATTGCCATCTGCTTGCCCGGCATTGCATCGAGCGTGAAGCGCGCGCCGACTTCCGCAATCCGCCCTGCACCCTTGGTGATCACCATGAAGTTGATGATCATCAGGATCACGAACACGACGATACCGACCGCGAAGTTGCCGCCCACGAGGAAGTGGCCGAACGATTCGATGACCTGGCCGGCGGCATCGGGACCGGTATGGCCTTCCAGCAACACGATTCGCGTCGATGCCACGTTCAGCGACAAGCGCAGCAACGTGGAGAACAGCAGCACGGCAGGGAACGCGGCGAAGTCGAGCGGCTTTTGCGTGTACATGCTGACAAGCAGCACCATCACGGAAAGCGCGATGTTGAACGTGAACAGCAAGTCGAGCAGGAACGCCGGCAACGGCAAGATCATCATGCCGAGGATCATGCAGATCAGCACCGGCCCGGCCAGCGCCCTCAAGTTCTGCGTTCCCAACGCCTCAGGGCGCTTCGAGAAAAATCCGGCGCGCGCGTTCATGCTTTGCTTCCTTTGACTGATTCGTTTTTAGCGGCTTCTTCAGCCAGCGCTTCTGCAGCTTCCTGATCGGCTTCGGATTCGGGGACGCTGCCTTTATCGAGTTCCGGGGGAACCTCGAGGTTGTCCGGTTCGTCCGGCCGCTCGCCGCCGTTTTCCTTGAACTTGCGCAACTGATACACCCACGCCAGAACCTGCGCGACCGCGCCGTAAAGCGCGCCCGGAATTTCGCGATTGATCTCGACGTTGTGATAAAGCGCGCGAGCGAGCGGCGGCGCTTCGAGCAGCGGAATGTTGTGCTCGCGCCCAAGTTCGCGGATGCGTGCCGCCACGAGGTTCACACCCTTCGCAACGACCTTCGGTGCGCGCATTTCGCCATCGGCGTATTTGAGCGCGACGGCGAAGTGCGTCGGGTTCGTCACGATCACATCGGCCGTGGGGATTGCCGTCATCATCCGGCGGCGCGCGGCTGCACGTTGCTGCGCACGAATGCGTCCCTTGACGTGCGGATCGCCATCGCTTTCACGATGTTCACGCTTCACTTCTTCCTTGCTCATGCGCAGCTTCTTGGCATGCGTCCAGAGCTGGTAGGGGACATCGAGCGCGGCGACCAGGAACAAGCCCGCGATCGCCATGCCGCAGCACACCACGATCAGGTGCATGGCATCGGCGAGGGCGAGGCTCAGCGGCTTTGTCACGAGACCGAGCACTTCTTCTTTCCGATGCCACATCGCCCAGCCGGCCAGCCCGCCGACAACCAGCGTCTTCAGAATGGACATGCCGAGCGCGATAGGCCCTTGCGACGAGAAGATCTTGCCCAGTCCGCTGATTGGATTAAGCCGGCCGAAGTTCGGAGAGAGCGGTTTGGTGGTGAGAAGCCACCCGCCGAGCGCCATGGGCGCAATGACGGCGGCGAGTGCGGTCAGCGCGAGCACGGGAAAGAGGGCGAAGAAACCTTCCTTGCCGGCTGCTGCTGCGCCGATCAGCATCTGGTTGGTATCGAGTACGGTGTTGTGGTTGAACGTGAGCGCGCCGCGCAGGATGGACTGCAGATGCTGGTTGATCGGCCCGGACATGCCATAGACGCCAAAGAATCCCGCCGATAACAGCGCAAACGAAGCCAGTTCCCGTGAGCGCGCGACCTGACCTTCCTCCCGCGCCTTATCGAGGCGCTTAGGAGTTGCTGATTCGGTCTTTTCGAGATCGCTTTCTTCTGCCACGTCGCTGCACTCCGGTCAGCCGGCCTTCGATGAAGACCTGAGCTTCTGATCCAGTGAAGCGATTATTGCGAAAAGCTGACCGTGACCATTGGCTGATCAGGGCGGAGAAAGGGGGGTAATTCGGAGAATGAAGAGGCCGGCGCCCCGCCGGTTGACCGGTTGATTGCCACAGACACTGGTGGCGAAGCGTGTGGGTATCCGTGTTCGGAGGGGGAGGGTTTCAACTGTTCGATGTTATGACGGCAACCGTTTTTCTGAAGTACCAAACAGTTGTCAGTGCACGCTCGGGACACTTATGTGCCTTCGGTGGAGAGGCGTTTTC
>NZ_CAXTGZ010000606.1:0-3638 GCF_964243625.1 uncultured Caballeronia sp. | reverse complement strand
ATGTGACACCAGCACGAGCGCGCGTTCGAGCCCGTACACGCGGCTGAAAATCTCGATATCGCCCGCCAGCGCCACCATGAAGACCGTTTCCGGAACCTGCGGCCCCGCCATGCGCGCCGGCAAACCGTTGCCATCCCAGGCTTCGAAGATATGCCGCAGCGTGTTTTCGGTTGCGTGCGCGAGGCCCAGCGTGCGCGCCACTTCGCCGGAGACTTCGCAATGAATCTGCGCGAGCGGCTGGATGGTAGCGCCGAAGCCGCCCTGCATTTGCCGCATCGGTTCGTCCCAGTCGGGACGCATCGCAAGCATGGCTTCGCGGCCGGCAATGTCGTCGCCGAGGGCATCGGCGAAACCGGCCGCGTTGGCTGTGCAGCCCGACCATCGGAGCAAGGATGCTTCGCGCACGGTGTCGCAAGCGGCGGCGTCCGCACCCGCCGCTTGCGCGAGCTGGAGCGCGAGCCACGCGGTGCGCGGCGAATGATCGGTTGGCTGTCCCATGCTGAGATCGCCGATGAAGGCGAGCGCCCTGACGGCGTCGAATGCGCGGATGTCGGAGCGGGCGGAACGGTCGCGCTGCATGGGTTCGATGCCTCCGGAGGCTCTGCTGGCAAGGGCATCACTATACGCGACCGGCTTCAAGGGTCGGTTATTCGACCGATACCGCCGCCAGGGCTCGTCTGCGAAAGTAGGGGCTCAAACCAACCCGCATGAGGACACCAGATCATGAACACCCTTCTCAGGAAAGTTTTAGCATCCGCCATGCTGCTCGGCAGCCTTTTCGCGGTTCCCGCAGTGCACGCCGCGCCGGTCCAGGACCTGAAAGGTACGAACGTAGTGCTCGTGCACGGCGCCTTCGCCGATGGCTCGAGCTGGAACAAGGTCATCCCGCTGCTCGAAGCGCGCGGCCTGCATGTAGTCGCGGTCCAGAATCCGCTGAGCTCGCTCGCCGATGACGCCGCCGCAGCCAAACGTGCGATCGATGCGCAAAACGGGCCGGTCGTGCTCGTCGGCCATTCGTGGGGCGGCGTGGTGATCACCGAGGCCGGCAACGACGACAAGGTCAAGGCGCTCGTCTACGTCGCCGCGTTCGCGCCGGACAACAACACGTCGATCAACGACATGCTCAAGGGCAAGCCGGCGCCTGCCTGGGCAAGTGAATTGCAAAAGGATTCAGGCAATTACCTGACGCTTTCCACCGATGCAATCATCCACCAGTTCGCGCAGGATCTGCCGGTGCCACAGGCCCGGCTGATCGCCGCGACGCAAGGTCCATGGGCGGCCAGCGCGACTGACGACAAGGTGTCGACCGCTGCATGGCACTCGAAGCCGTCGTGGTTTGTCATCGCCGACAAGGATCACATGATCGATCCGCGTCTGCAGACGGCCATGGCCGCGCAAATCGGCGCGACCACCACGCATGTCAATTCGAGCCACGTGGCGATGGTGAGCCAGCCGAACGCAGTGGCGGCAGCGATCATCGCGGCGGCGACCAAGGTTCATTGATGAATGGGGATAGGCAGGGTTGCACGATTTGATTCGCGATCCTGGTCGTCCTTGCATCGGCTGCAAGTTTGCAGTCCAGTAGATTTTTCGGCGCGCTGTGTGGAATTTTCCCTTGATTCGAGGCGTTATCCGAACGAACCGCAGCAGAGCGGAAACCATCGGAGCCTGGAATGTTCGACTATCGGCGCATCCTCACGTGTTACGACGACACGGCGGAGATGAAGGCGGCGTTGCATCACGCAACATCGCTTGGAAAATCCTTGCGGGCGGAGTTGCACGTGCTGGTTGTCATCGATACAGCCGCAATGGTGTCGTCCACACTCGGCCTGCCGTCCGATGGCGCTTATATGAACATCGAGCATACGGCGCGCGAGACGTTGAAGCGCGGGCTCGATCTTGCACAGGAGCGTGGCGTAAGCGCGCACGGGCACGTTGCGGTGGGCAATATCGTCGATAACGTGCGGCACTACGCCGAGGCGTTGCGCGCTGATTTCGTGGTGGTGGGGCACAGGCGACGGTCCGGATTTGCACGCCTGTGGCATGGGCCGGCGCCGCATCAGACGCTGATCGGACGATGCGGGGAGAGTGCTGTGATTACGGTGACGGTTTAAAAAAAACGGCGTGCCGGTCGGTCCGGCACGCCGCTTTTTGTGAGTCCGATCAAAACCGGTGAATGATCCCCACGCCCGCCGCAAACTGGCTCGGCGACGAAGACGGCGCCGACTGGAAACCATCGCCAATTGCCGACGTTGCGTTGATGATGCTTACGCCGTTCGTGCCGAGCGTCTTGCCGTTCGCGCGCTGATAAGCCTGCAGAGCGTAAAGGCCCGTGCGCTTGGACAACGAGTAGTACTCGGACAAGTTGAACTGCTGGTACTGCGCGGAACTGGTGATGCCGTTGGCCTTCGTTGCGCGCGTATAGCTATAGCCCGCAGCAAGGTCGATCAGCGTAACCGGCTTCCAGTGCAGCACGGCGCCGCCCGTGTTGAAGATCTCGGTCGTCTTGAAGCTCGAGTTGATGCCCGGGATGTATTGCACGTTCGAATACGTGAACGTGATGTCGAGCGCTTGCGTGAACGTATAACCGCCGGCGACCGCAATGCGCTGCTGCGCCTGCGCGGTCTGATAGCCATTGGTCACCGCCGATACACCCGATTGCCCCGCCGAGTTCGTGGTGGAATCCGCGCCGAACGCGCCGCCGCCCGGCGTCGAGTTGTTGATGCGCGTGATGCCTGCCGCAAGGCCGAACGGACCATTCGCGTACTGGACCGCGCCGCTCCACGTCGAGCCTTGATTCACGCTGCCGGGAACGCCTGCGAACGAATATGAGCCGCTGATCGTGACGCCATAAAATTTCGGCGATGTATAGACCAGCGAATTGTTCGCACGATAAATCGTATCGAGTTCATCCAGGTCACCAGGATGCGCGCCGAACGCGCCGGTCAGCCAGGTGGTCGGGCTGTACGGCGCGAGCAGCGTGTAGTACGACGTGTACTGGCGACCCGCGGTGAACGTACCGTAGGCGGGATTGGTCAAGCCGACCCACGCCTGGCGGCCGAACATTGCATTGGTGAATTGCTGGCCGCCCGTTGCCGAGTTGAAACCCGACTCGAGCTGGAAGATCGCCTTGTTGCCGCCGCCGAGGTCTTCTGCGCCCTTGAGGCCGAAACGGCTGCCTGCCCAGACGCCCGGCAGCATCTTGACGTTCGAGCGTCCGCCCTTGTTCGAACCCAGCGACGTCTGGCTGCTTTGATACGTGATCGAGTCATCGATAATGCCGTACAGCGTCACGCTGTTCTGGGCAAAGACCGGCGAAGCGAGGGTGGCAAGGCCGAGAAGGACGGCCTTTTTGGCGTGGCGTGACTGCATGAGATCTCCTCTTTTTTGTATCAATGATTGCGATGCGGCCAGCAGCGTCGCGGACAATGTTTTACTACAAAGTGCCTGGTAATTCCTGTCGATTTGCATGCAGTGTTTGCCCTCATAGCAAACCTGCGTAATCGCATTCGTGCACGCCGCGAACACCTGGCCGGACTGCGAGCAGATGCCCGTCGAGTTCGTTGGCGCCGGCCGCCGGCTGTATGGATGTGATGAAGAGCGTGTCGAGATCGCGGCCGCCGAACGTGCACATGGAG
>NZ_CAXTGZ010000605.1:0-3639 GCF_964243625.1 uncultured Caballeronia sp. | reverse complement strand
AACTCGGTTTGATAGGCGTGGTAGCTGTACGAAATGATGTTGCCGGCCAGCGTCAAACACACGCCAAGCGATACCAGCAAAACCGCGCCCGACGCCTGGCTGAACAACAATCCGCAGATCACGTTCGCGGCCGCCATCACGACGATCACATGCTTGCGCTCGAAGCGGTCGGCAATCCAGTAGCCAAGAAGCGGGCCAATAGGCGCCGCGAGTCCGATGACAGTTGTGTACAGGAGGCTTGACGTCACCGTGATGCCTTGCTTGACGAGCAAGGTTGGCACCCAGTTTGCGAAACCGAAAAACCCGACCGTCTGGAATACGTGGAAGATAATCAGCATCACCGTGCGTTCGCGATAAGGCGGCTTCCACATATCGCTGAAACCGGCATTGCTAATTACCGGCTCGGCAGGTCCAGGCACCGGCAGCGGCTCGCCGTACTCTTTCTGAACCTTTGCTTCGAGCTGACTGAGCACTGCGTCCGCTTCTTCCAGCCGTCCTTTACTGGCTAGCCACCGAGGGCTCTCGGGCAGATTGCGTCGG
Source organism: uncultured Caballeronia sp. (assembly GCF_964243625.1). Taxonomy (NCBI): domain Bacteria; kingdom Pseudomonadati; phylum Pseudomonadota; class Betaproteobacteria; order Burkholderiales; family Burkholderiaceae; genus Caballeronia; species uncultured Caballeronia sp. Next base: position 3,099 of record NZ_CAXTGZ010000605.1, on the reverse strand, counting down.
AACCACCAAATCATCAGTGCGCTGCTACCACCGAGCAGCACCACCCAGCGCCAGCCGGCAATGCCGAACGGCGTGCGCGGCACCAACAGATAGGACAGGAAGGCCACCACCGGCACGGCGGAAAAGCCCACCGCCTGACAAATTGCGAATGCACGGCCGCGTAGATGCTTGGGTGCGAGCTCGGACATGTAGGTGCCGATCGTAATCAATTCAACGCCAATGCCGAGCCCTGAAATAAAGCGCCAGGTATTGAGGCCTAAAGCCGACGTTTGAAGCAGCATCACCGTATTTGCCACGACGTACCACAGCAGCGCATAGGTGAAGATCGCGCGCCGGCCGAAGCGGTCGGCGAGAAAGCCGCAGGCGATGGTGCCAACAAACAGTCCGGAGAACAGCGCGGCGATAAAACTGGCGACGCCGGAAGTGCCAAAAAGTCCTGCCGTCGTCGACGTGAGGATGCCGCTTCTGACGAGACCTGGCGCGATATAGCCGCTGAAAAGCAGATCATAGATCTCGAAGAAGAAGCCAAGGCTCAGCAAAACGATGAGTTTCCAGACTGCGCGCGTCGCGGGCAATCGGTCCAGACGGGCCGAGATGGTGCCGCCATCGCCGATGCGGTCGACGTGGCTCGGACTGGCCGCGTCTGCCGCCGGCTGGAGGTTCTGCAAAACGGGTTGTGCGCTGGCCATGCTTGTCTCCTGCTTTTATAACCGTTTGACCGGAAAAGGTGTTTAACCGGATCAGGCCAACGGAACTCAGGGCTGTCCGATCGAACACGCGATCGGTTCGCCCATTTGCCGCGTACCGACGAGTCGGGTGCCCGGTCGATAGATGTCCGCCGTGCGCAATCCCTGCCGCAAAACCTGTTGCACCGACGCTTCAATACGATTCGCAAGATCGTGGCGCCCACCGGCGTGGCGCCCACCGGCGTGGCGCCCACCGGCGTGGCGCAACATCAATGCTGCCTCGCGGATGCATGCAATCGGATTGGCCCGATCCTGCCCTGCGATATTCAGTGCACTGCCATGCCCGGCTTCGTACAGGCTCGGCCTCGTTGACCCCGGTCAGCGCCGACGCCGCATCGGACAGCAGGTCGCCAAACAGATTGCCAGTGACGATGGTGTCGAACGCCATCGGCTGGACAATCATCTGCACGCCGGCGTTGTCAGCGTACTGATGGGTCACCGCAATATCCGGATAGTCCTTGCCGAGTTCTGTCACCACCTGCCGCCAGAGCCTTGAAGTTTCCAACACGTTTGCCTTGTCGACGCTGCACAAACATTTGCTGCGTGCGCGTGCCGCGTCAAAGGCAATCTGCGCGACGCGCCGCACCTCCGACTCGCAATAACGCATCGTGTCGAAACCTTCCCGCTCACCGCCTCCCGGCCCGTCCGCAATCACACGCTGACCGCGCGGCGTGCCCATGTAGACGTCGCCGGACAACTCCCGCACGATTAGCAGGTCCAGTCCCCTCACCCGCTCGGGCGTCAGCGGCGAAAGCGATGCAAGTTCCGGCTCGATCTTCACCTGCCTAAGGCTGGCGTACAGCCCGAGCTGTTTGCGCAATCCAGGAATTGCCTGCTCCGGACGAAGCGCGCGATCAACATGGTCATAGCGTGCATCACCCACGGCGCCAAACAGCACGGCATCGGATTGCATTGCGATATTTACGGTCGACTCCGGCAGCGGATTTGCGCACTGCTCGAATGCAGACGCACCGGCGAGTGCGGCTTCGACCGAAAATTCGAAGCCGAACGGCCTCAACGCGCGGAGCACCTGCAGCGATTGCGCAATGACTTCTGGACCTATGCCGTCACCGGCGATGACCGCGATCTTCATGCGTGACGCTGCCGAAGTTCGTCGAACGAGACAATCTCGCCAGCAATCGCGCTCGCTGCAACGGTCGGCGGACTTGCCAACCAGACCTGCCCGGGTCCCGAGCGGCCCGGAAAATTGCGGTTGATTGCGCTTACAGTGACTTGAGACGCGTCGGTGGAAGATCCGGGGCCGCAATTCGCACAGGCGCCGCAAGAGGGCTGCAACATCTCGGCCCCGACGCGTTCGAACGTCTCAATGTAGCCGCGCGACACACAGTAATCGCGAACGTCGGTGGTGCCGAACTGAAGGTACAACTTCACGTGTTTGGGCACGCGCAACCCACGTTGGGCCGCCCACGCAAGCACTGCGTGATAGTGATCGAAGTCATCTCGCTTGCCCGCCGTGCACGAACCGCCATAAGCGACGTCGATCGCCGGCCGCTCCTGCAACTCGTCGATCGCGACGCCATTACCCGGATCACCGGGCAAAGCCACCATCGGCTTGATGACGGTGCAGTCAAGCACGATCGTGTCCGCGTACACGGCATCGGGATCGCTTTGCATCCACGGTTCGATCGTGAAATCGACGCCGCGTCGCTCTTTCAGGAAGCGCACCGTCTCCCCGTCCGGCGCCACGATGCCGGTGAAACCGCCAAGCTCGGCTGTCATGTTGGTGAGCGTCGCCCGTTCGTCGGTCTTGAGCCGGGCGACCACCGGGCCCATGAATTCAAATACTTTGCCTACGCCCAGTCCCGCCCGAATCTTTGGGTTAGCGAGCAGATGCAGTACCAGATCCTTCGCGGTGACGCCGGCACTCGCGGACCCGCGCATGTCGATGCGCAGCGACTGCGGCACCGTCAGGCGCACAGCACCCGTCACGAACGCGTTGGCCATGTCCGTCGTCCCTACGCCGAACGCAAGGCAGCCGAGCGCCCCGCTATGCGGCGTATGCGAATCAGTGCCGACGACGACTTGCCCCGGCAGCGCATACAGCTCGGCCATCATTGCGTGAGAAATACCTTCGGAACCCTCAGCGGGTTTGCCGTCGATACTGTCGAGATAGCCATGATTGCGCACACCGTAGTCATCGACGAAGGCACGGTGTGCATCCGACAATTCGCGCACGTTGGGCAGCAGGCCGTTCTTGATGTGCAGTTCGCTGCGATGGGAGTAGGACAGATGATCCTCAAAGGCGAGGATGCCGGCGGGATCGAACAATTGAAGCGGCCTTCCGAAGGTGGCGTGCAGCATGTGCGTCGCCATGCCGGTGTAGTACTCGTGG
>NZ_CAXTGZ010000604.1:0-3641 GCF_964243625.1 uncultured Caballeronia sp. | reverse complement strand
GATCCGCGTGAGGAGTACACGGACGAATGGGATGTGCCGGGCACGAAGATCGTGCGCACCATGCCCGACGATACCGTGATGGAAATGAAACTCGATGAACGCTGTGCGGTGATCGCATTGACGCACGATCCGAAGCTTGACGATCTCGCGCTGATGGAAGCGTTGAAGACGCCGGCGTTTTATGTCGGCGCGTTGGGATCGCGGAAAAATAACGCCGCGCGCCGCGAACGGCTAAAGGAGTTCGATCTCTCCGATGCCGAGTTATCGCGTCTGCATGGCCCTGTGGGAATCTACATTGGCAGCAGGACGCCGCCTGAAATAGCGGTATCGATTCTTGCCGAAGTGACGGCAGCTAAAAACGGTGTGTCGTTGCCGACGATCCTGCAAGTCGAAGGCGCCAAGGCGGCGCGCGAACTGGAAGGAAGTGGCGAGGTGTGCGGGATGCAAGAGGGCGCTGATATCGCCGCGCATTGAAGGTTTAAGCTGGTCAAGCGCGGCGCGTTTTCTCAGGCTAATTTGCCGTGGAGTTGCATAGCGCGCAGATAGTTGCCCGATACCTCGGATGCGCCGTAGTGCGCGACTGTCTGGTCGATCAACGCCCAAATCGAGATTCCCGCCTGGCGCGCGCGCAGGCAAAAAGACAAGTCTTCGCCCAGGTAGACGCCGTCCTCTTCAATGGTGTCGAAAAATCCATAGAACTTTCCGTTGGGTATCATCGATTCATATTGTTTCGGCGGCAGGTAGCATTCTGTGAACGGTTGCGTAACCTCGAACGCCTCGCGTTGGGCGAGGAAAACGCCGGCGCCGATGTGCCGCGCTTCGGCAAAACCATCCGAAAAGTTGAAATTGCCGTCTGCATTGGTCAGCGGCGCGAAGGTGTAGTCGGCGTATTTTTCGAGCCAGTCGCGCATCGACAGGCCGGTGTCCCCGGTGGTTATCGCGCGATCCAGATCGAAACGTCGGAACGGATAAGCAACGCCGGACACGGTCTTGTTGGCCTCCAGAAGTTTGATGACGGCTTCGGCAGGAAACTTCATGTCGGTATCGAGAAACAGAAGATGCGTAAATTTAGGATTATTAAGGAAATAATTGGCGAAGAAGTTACGCGCCCGAATAATCTGCGACGATGCAACGTGCAACAGTTCGTAGGTTGATCCGGAATTGTTTAATTCACGCGCCAGGCCGAGCAGCGAAAACGCGAAATTGACGTGGACTTCTTCGCCGTAGGTGGGCAGGCAGATTAGAACGTGGTGGGCCATGGATATATCAATTTTTCAGGATGATCGAGTTTGCGCTGTTGACGAATGAGGGATTTCGTTAGGATTGTTGAAATTATTTTTTCAATGCGCAAGGTGGTTTGGTGATGGAGATATAGTACATGGCGATCGGTCGAGTTGAGAATGGGTGGCCAGCGTTGAAGATGAAGTGCCGCTGCTGTCGGTCCTCGTGATCGGGAAGAGTTCAATGTGCGCTTATGCGATTTTGGTTTGGTCGTCGGTGGTCGTTTCAACCCACGCGCGAAGCGCTTGACAGTACGCGGTTTTAACCGCGGCCAAGGGGCTTTTGTTTCATTCCACGTGACCCCAAAGGGTGCGACATCACAGGTTGCGCTGCACGACTCCCCAACCCGCGTTTCGACCCATGCGCTCGCGAAGGGCGCGACCGCGGCTATTGCACGGGGCTGACTGCTGCAATGATGTTTCAACCCACGCGCCCGTGAAGAGCGCGACGATTCAGAGCGGCGGCAAGTTCGGCGAGGACTTCGGTTTCAACCCACGCGCCCGTGAAGAGCGCGACGACCCGCGCTGGCGTCTTAAATTTGGTAGCCATAGTTTCAACCCACGCGCCCGTGAAGAGCGCGACCGCACGCGCGTGCGCCGGTTGTCGCTCCATGTGCCGTTTCAACCCACGCGCCCGTGAAGAGCGCGACACCATGTCGGATTCCAGATCCGCCGCGGCGTTGCCGTTTCAACCCACGCGCCCGTGAAGAGCGCGACTCGTCAAGATCGCGCGCACGCCAGATTGAGACCGCGTTTCAACCCACGCGCCCGTGAAGAGCGCGACTATTGCAGCGTGATGTCTGCCGCCTGCGCGCGACTGTCGTTTCAACCCACGCGCCCGTGAAGAGCGCGACCCGCAGCTGTTGCTAAGCGCCTGCTCGACGGGATTGTTTCAACCCACGCGCCCGTGAAGAGCGCGACCGCTTCATGCGCGTCTTCGGCGTGGCGAAGCTGCAGTTTCAACCCACGCGCCCGTGAAGAGCGCGACCCGACTACATGGCCGTGGCCTTCGCCATGGTGGAAGTTTCAACCCACGCGCCCGTGAAGAGCGCGACGCCTGCTGTACGGGTCGTACCAAATTCGATCCCAGGGTTTCAACCCACGCGCCCGTGAAGAGCGCGACGCCATATTCGCATCTCGGGAGTTAGTCGATGCACGTTTCAACCCACGCGCCCGTGAAGAGCGCGACCCTAATGATTGAGTAAAAAACAAAGACCAGGTACGCGTTTCAACCCACGCGCCCGTGAAGAGCGCGACGGTTTGCTCAGATCGGCTACCTCTCCGGTGCGTTGTTTCAACCCACGCGCCCGTGAAGAGCGCGACCGCGACCAGCGTTAGCCGGAGACGCTGTGTCAGCCGTTTCAACCCACGCGCCCGTGAAGAGCGCGACGATCGCGAACAGCACTGCTTCGACGCGTTCCGGGATGTTTCAACCCACGCGCCCGTGAAGAGCGCGACCGCTGTTCCCCGGGTTGCCCGCCGAATCGGGGCAGAGTTTCAACCCACGCGCCCGTGAAGAGCGCGACATGGTGGCGAGTACTGCGGCGGCCGTTTTGGTTGTTTCAACCCACGCGCCCGTGAAGAGCGCGACTGATTGCGCTTGACCCGCTTGCGCGTTCAGCTTGTGTTTCAACCCACACGCCCGTGAAGAGCGCGACCAACCCCAATCGACCGAGGAAGCGGTATGAGCAAGGTTTCAACCCACGCGCCCGTGAAGAGCGCGACGATTTTCGTTTTGGCAACTTGCGTATATGTCGCAGGTTTCAACCCACGCGCCCGTGAAGAGCGCGACAGTGGACGCCACGTGCGGCCGACATGATCGCGGCGTTTCAACCCACGCGCCCGTGAAGAGCGCGACCAACCAGGTCGGAGTCGACCAGGACGGGCTGAAGTTTCAACCCACGCGCCCGTGAAGAGCGCGACCCGATGCACCCATCGCTCGTGCGCGACATGATCGTTTCAACCCACGCGCCCGTGAAGAGCGCGACCGGCTTATCAATGGAGCGATTGCGGATCTGATCGTGGTTTCAACCCACGCGCCCGTGAAGAGCGCGACGTGCGTTCCGCGTCGGCGAGGCGCGTCCGCTGTTTGTTTCAACCCACGCGCCCGTGAAGAGCGCGACGCCGAGGGCCACCGTGAGGTGATCGCGCGTTGCTGGTTTCAACCCACGCGCCCGTGAAGAGCGCGACACGAGCATAGGCATTAAGGATGTAAGCGTTGATGAGACGTTTCAACCCACGCGCCCGTGAAGAGCGCGACATTTGCCAACACCGGCAGAGGCGACACCGGTGAAGGTTTCAACCCACGCGCCCGTGAAGAGCGCGACCACGCGACAAAAACGGCGGGATATCCACGTCCGC
>NZ_CAXTGZ010000603.1:0-3656 GCF_964243625.1 uncultured Caballeronia sp. | reverse complement strand
TGGCGAAGCACATGCTCGACCGCTTCAAGAAGGAAGCGAGCCGGAAACTGCGCGGCTTTGCGCCCGATGCCATCGCTGCAATTCACAACTACGGTTGGCCCGGCAACGTGCGCGAGCTGATCAACCGGATCCGGCGGGCAATCGTGATGTCCGAAGGGCAGCAGATCGGCGCCAGCGATCTCGAACTCGCCGATTACGTGGAAGTCGCACCGGTGTCGCTTGCGCAGGCGCGCGAATCGGCGGAACGGCAAGCTATCGAGCTTGCATTGTTGCGTCATCGCGGACGTCTCAGCGACGCCGCGCAGGAACTCGGCATCTCGCGAGTCACGCTTTACCGCCTGTTGACCGCGCACGGCTTGCGCGCGGACGTCAGCACCGTGCCGGCGCAGGATTCCCGGCCTGCGGCGTGACGCTTTATCGAGAAAACGAATCGGCACTAAAAGCTTCGCTTGGTCACACGGACGAACCGTATATCTTTGTGACAGGTGTGCAATCGGTCATGTCCCAGCTCGTTCAGATCCGCGCCGACCTCGCAAGGGGGACGAGCGGCGGGGTTCATGTCGCGACGCACGCGTATCATTGCGATTCGGTCGAGGGGATGGACCGGCTCTTGAGCGACGTCCGTGCAAGACGTATCAGTGAAATCAGTGTCTCGGAGTCGCAGTGGGGCGTCCGGCGGCTGGTGATCAACTATTTTGGCGCGTAGGTTTCGCATCTGTGCGCCGGAGATTTCGATGAGACACAAGACCCGCGGCGTGGTGATCGTGCCCATACTGATTGGCCTCGCGGTCGCTGCGGTCGTCTGGGTCGCGAGTTATCGCGGCGGTGGACCGAAACTGGTGGACACGGGCGGCTCGCCTTCGGCCTCGGCTCTGGCGGCTACCCCATTTGCCGCGAGCGGTTCAAGCGTCGCGCCCGCGACCCAACCCGTTGAAACAGCAAAATATTGACGCTTCAGGTCATGCATAAGCAAAGACCTATGATTCGTTAAACAATGTCTGATTATCGTGTACGCCTGGACGGCCTTAAGCTTGCTGGTTTGAGTTGCAGCAAAACTTGAGGCGTTCATTGCAATGCACAGCACGATCATTCTCTCCCATCCCGCCTGCCTCGAACATCGTCCCGGACCGCATCATCCAGAGTCACCGGAACGTCTGAAAATCGTGCTGAACGCGTTGCGATCGCCTGAGTTTGCATCGCTCAAATGGCGCGACGCGCCGCTTGGCACGATCGAACAGGTCCAGTTGATCCACGATCCAGAATTTGTGGACGACGTTGCCGAAATGGCGCCGAGCCACGGCTACGTGCCGCTCGATGGCGGCGATACTGTAATGTCGCCGGGGTCATGGGAGGCTGTGATGCGTTGCGTCGGCGCGGCGTGTGCTGGCGTCGATGCCGTGATGAACGGGGACGCCCGCAACGCATTCTGCGCGACGCGGCCGTGCGGTCACCATGCCGAACCATCGAGAGCGATGGGCTTCTGCATCTTCAACCAGGCCGCGATTGCCGCTGCCTACGCCCTGGAAACGTTCAGGCTTGAACGCGTCGCGGTCGTCGATTTCGACGTCCATCATGGCAACGGCACGCAAGCTGCATTCTTCAACCGCCCGGAATTGTTCTACGCGTCGAGTCACCAGTCGCCTTTATATCCGGGAACGGGCGCGGCATCCGAAACAGGCGTGGATCACAACATCGTCAACGTGCCGTTGCCGCGCGGCTGCGATTCCGCGCTGTTCCGCACGCGCATTGAATCCGGCATGCTGCCGGCGATACGCGAGTTCGATCCTCAGCTCATCATCATTTCGGCGGGTTTTGATGCACATCGGCTCGATCCGCTTGCGGGTCTGAACCTCGAGGACAGCGATTTCGAATGGATCACTACGGAGTTGGTGCGTATCGCCGATACCGCGTGCGAAGGGCGCATCGTTTCGATCCTGGAAGGCGGTTATAGCCTTGAAGCGCTGGCTGCCGGCACGACCGTGCACGTGCGCGCGTTGATGGGCACTGTGGCCGATTGACGATTCATTTCGAGCCGCTGCGCTCGCCTGCCGACATGTCCTGCTGCGTCTTGATGAAGACGTCTGTCGGCACGTTCGGGACTTCCTGCGCCAGGCGGTCGAGTTCCTCGCGAATCTCGACGAAATCGTGTGCCGCACGCGTGTCCGGCGACCGCGCATAAATGGCCTCGAGCCTTCGCCTGATGGCGCCATAACGGGCGCCTGCCGCGCGATGCTGCTCGGCTCGCTCGGCATAGCGCAGGAACGTCTGCAGCGACGCCATCACCGATGCCAATACACTGACCAGACCGATCACGATCCTCACCAAAGGCGATACGCCTGTGGCGATCATCGACAAGAACGCGCCGGTCCCGATCAGGGCAGTGAGCGCGATCACCGAGACGCCCAGTCCACGATTGCGCGTGCCGAGCAGGTTGGCCATGTCGTAGTGACTCATCTGCGACTCGCGCGCGCGGCGGATCCACTTCAGCAAAAGAGAATCGGTATCGATGGCCGGCTCGTAGTCGCCGAGTGTTGACATGGGTTGGCTTCCTTTTTGTTCGCCACATGGACGGGTCATTATCGGGGATGGCATTGCGGCGCGCACGCCGGGACGAAACCCGGGGAATCTCTCGCGTTGCGGCTCGCTTAGATATTGTCGAGTCGTAGTTGCGCCAAAATTTCTTCGCAAACGTTTGGCCCGTCAAGGGCATTGACGGGGCACTGGCTCTATCGTTCTGCCACTACCGCCACGATGTTCGCCAGAACACGTTCGCTTTCGAAGCATTAAAACAAGAACGCAACATTTTCAGTTCGCCTCCGAATTTCGCATGCAAGTTGAAGCGGACCCCGCCCACACTGGGCTTTCGCCACACCAGCGGGGCTCGGCGATACATCGGGCGTCCCTCGGGCGATCCAACTCAGCTCGATGGAACAGTTCTGCATCATTTTTAAATCGCCTGATGAATGGCCTGTCTGTAGGGGTTTATCCCCCTTAATTTCAACGTGTTTCAGCAGGCATTTAAGTCCGCAAGGCGCTACTGGCAAGGCATTCGGCAGACAAAACCCGCGGATGATATTCGTCGGATGGTTCCGCGCATACTTCCGCCCCAATGTTCAGAAGTGAAACATAAATCTTTTCGGGTCCTGTGTGCGGTGCGGCATATCCAGCCTGCCCCCTTGCTGGCATTGGGTTTCGCCCCTCTTGGCACGGTCCTCGCTAATAGTGAGGTGCAGCACTCGCTGGTGTCGTAAAAGCCGGAACGACAAACAGGCAATACGACAATCACGAGAGCTGCTTACGGGGCTGGCCGCTTTGATGTTCACGATGGATGCCACCAGATGCATCCGCTGAACTCAAGGCAGGCTGGAATAAAAAGTACGGCGCATAGCGCAAAAATATAAGAGAAGACCATCATGTTGACGCTTCAATCCGACCTGCACGGCAATCATCTGTTGGGCGCGCTTCCGGCGCACGAATGGCAAGCTCTTACACCTCACCTGGAACTCGTTCAGCTTCGTACAGGGCAATTGCTTTGCGATTCGGGTCAACGCATTCATCATGTGTATTTCCCGACGACTGCCATCATCTCTTTGCTTCACTCGATGGAAGACGGCAGCTCGGCGGAAGTCGCTGCCATTGGCCGCGAAGGCATGACG
>NZ_CAXTGZ010000602.1:0-3656 GCF_964243625.1 uncultured Caballeronia sp. | reverse complement strand
CTTTGAGATCCCCGATCTCGGTTCGGTGCCGCTCGTCGCGGACGCGTCGTCGCACATTCTTTCCCGCCCAATGGACATCGCGAAATACGGCGTGCTGTTTGGCGGCGCGCAGAAGAACATCGGCATGGCGGGCGTGACGGTCGTGATCGTGCGCGAGGATCTGCTCGATCGTGCGCTCGCGATCTGCCCGTCGGCGTTCGAATGGAAGACCATCGCCGCGAACAATTCGATGTACAACACGCCGCCCACGTACGCAATCTACATTGCCGGACTCGTCTTCAAGTGGCTGAAGAATCAGGGCGGCCTGGAAGCCATGGAGGCGCGCAGTATCGAGAAGTCGTCGCTGCTGTACGACACCATCGACTCGAGCAGTTTCTATCTGAACAAAGTTGAGCGTCAGTCGCGCTCGAGAATGAACGTACCGTTCTTTCTCGCCGACGAAACCCGTAACGAAGCATTCCTGGCCGGCGCGAAAGCGCGCGGCCTGCTGCAGCTGAAAGGCCACAAGTCGGTCGGCGGCATGCGCGCGTCCATCTATAACGCGGTGCCGCTCGAAGCGGTTAAGACGCTTGTCGAGTATATGAAGGAATTCGAGCAGACCAGCGCCTGATCTGCCCTTCAATGCTTCACCACGCTGGACCGACTTAATCCAAACATCGCATGGACGACGACCTTAATTCTCAACTCAAACCGCTGCGTGAACGCATCGATGCGCTCGACGCGCAGCTCATCGCGCTCCTGAATCAGCGCGCCGCGGTCGCGCTCGAAGTGGGCGAGGTGAAGAAGCATTTCAACGCGCCCGTGTTTCGTCCTGAGCGTGAACTGCAGGTGATCGCGCGGCTTCAGGACATGAGCGAAGGACCGCTTGGCGGCGATCACATCAGCTCGATCTGGCGCGAAATCATGGCGGCGAGCCGCGCGCTCGAACAAACGCTGCGTGCCGCGTTCCTCGGGCCGGTCGGCACGTACAGCGAACAGGCGATGTTCGAGTACTTCGGACATTCCATTGAAGGCCTGCCTTGTCCTTCCATCGACGAAGTGTTTCGTTCGGTCGAAGCGGGCGCGGCCGAGTTTGGCGTCGTGCCGGTCGAGAACTCGGCGGAAGGCGCGGTATCGCGTACGCTCGATTTGCTGTTGCAGACGTCGCTTGTGATCGGCGGCGAACTGGCTTTGCCGATTCACCATAATTTGCTGACGGCGTCGGGCACGCTCGATGGCGTCACGCGCGTGTTCGCGCATCCGCAAGCGCTCGCGCAATGTCAGCATTGGCTGACCGCGAATGCGCCCGAGTTGCAGCGTCAGGCGGTATCGAGCAATGCGGAAGCAGCGCGGCTTGCGGTGGGCGACCCTACCATCGCGGCGATTGCCGGCGATCGTGCCGCAACGCATTACGGTCTGGGGGTGTTCCGATCGATGATCCAGGACGATCCTCACAACCGCACGCGTTTTGTGATGATCGGCAAGGAACGCACGGGCGTGAGCGGGCACGACCAGACGTCGCTGATCGTCTCGGTGGCGAACGAGCCAGGCGCGTTGCTGAAGCTGCTGGAACCACTGGCACGGCATGGTGTGTCCATGACCCGTTTCGAATCGCGTCCGGCGCGCGTCGGCACGTGGGAGTACTACTTTTATATCGATGTAGAAGGCCATCGCGACGATACGTCCGTTGCCGCCGCGCTTACCGAACTCGGCGAAAAAGCCGAATTCCTCAAGGTCCTCGGATCGTACCCGCGCGCTCGTTGAGCCCTCGCTTGCCACACGCATTTCCATACGCAGATACGCTGGAGAAAATATGACATCGCAATTCGGCCCTTCCTACGTGCGCGCGATCGCGCCTTATATTGCCGGCAAGCCGATCTCGGAAGTAGCGCGTGAATTCGGGCTGAACGAAGCGGATATCGTGAAGCTAGCATCGAACGAAAATCCGCTGGGCATGCCGGAATCCGCTAAGCGCGCAATGACGGAAGCCATGGCCGAACTCGGCCGCTATCCGGATTCGAACGGTTTCGAGCTGAAGGCAGCGCTTGGCGAGCGTTATGGCGTGCCGCCGGAGTGGATCACGCTCGGCAACGGCAGCAACGACATTCTCGAAATCGCCGCACATGCGCTGGTGGAGAAGGGCCAGTCGGTCGTGTACTCGCAGTACTCGTTCGCGGTGTATGCGCTCGCCACGCAAGGTCTGGGCGCGCGTGCGATCGTCGTGCCGGCTGTGAAATACGGTCACGATCTCGACGCGATGCTCGCTGCAATCGCCGATGACACGCGCCTCGTGTTCGTTGCGAATCCGAACAATCCGACAGGTACGTTCATTGACGGCCCCGCGCTTGAAGCGTTCATCTCGCGCGTGCCGCGCCACGTGGCGGTCGTGCTGGACGAGGCATACACCGAATATCTGGCGAAGGACAAACGCTACGATTCGATTGCCTGGGTGCGCAAATATCCGAATCTGATCGTATCGCGGACGTTTTCAAAAGCGTTCGGTCTCGCCGGATTGCGCGTGGGTTTTGCCATTGCCCAGCCGGAGCAAACCGATCTGCTCAACCGTCTGCGTCAGCCGTTCAACGTGAATTCGCTCGCGCAAGCCGCGGCCATCGCTGCGTTGAAGGACACGGCGTTTCTCGCGAAGAGTGCGGAGATCAACGCGGCGGGTTATCGCCGGCTCACTGAAGCGTTCGATAATCTCGGGCTCGAATACGTGCCGTCCGACGGCAACTTCGTGATGGTGCGCGTGGGCAATGATGACGCCGCCGGTCAGCGCGTCAATCTCGCTTTGCTCAAGCAAGGCGTGATCGTGCGGCCGGTCGCGAACTACGGCTTGTTACCGTGGCTGCGTATCACGATTGGACTGCCGGAAGAAAACGAAGCGTTTATCGCCGCGCTCGAAAAGGCGTTGTCCGCAACGGCCTGATTGTCTTGTCGGGCGTTGATAGAACGCCCTCGATTGTTCACCCTTCGCGCCTTCGGGCGCGTTTTTATCGATGTCCCGTGGCTGCGTTCTCATTCAATAAACTCGTGATTTTCGGCGTCGGCCTGATCGGCGGATCGCTTGCGCGCGGCCTTCGCGAGCGCGCCGGCGCGACGGGCGAAATCATCGGCGTCGGACGATCCGTGAAGTCTGTCGAGCGGGCGCTGGAACTCGGCGTGATCGACTCGGCCGTGCTGATCGACGACGACAACGCGCTCAAACAAGCGCTGCACGATGCCGATTTCGTATTGATCGCGGCGCCCGTTGCGCAAACCGAGCCGTTGCTGCGAAGGATCGTGCCGTTCATCGACGCGCGCACCATAGTCACCGATGCCGGCAGCACAAAAAGCGACGCGGTCATCGCGGCGCGCGCAGCGCTCGGCGCGCGTGCTTCGCAATTCGTGCCGGGCCATCCCATAGCGGGCCGGGAGTCGAGTGGCGTGGATGCCGCGCTGCCCGATCTTTACGTCGATAAAAACGTCGTCCTGTGTCCGTTGCCCGAGAACGCGCCGGAATCCGTCGAGCGCGTCGCCGAGATGTGGCGTGCAACGGGCGCCTCGGTACATCAGATGAGCGCCGAACAGCATGACGGTGTATTCGCGTCGGTGAGCCATTTGCCGCATGTGCTGTCGTTCGCGCTCGTCGAGCAGATTCTTGAAGCGCCGGACGCCGCGCTGAAGTTTTCGTTCGC
>NZ_CAXTGZ010000601.1:0-3658 GCF_964243625.1 uncultured Caballeronia sp. | reverse complement strand
GCCGGGCCTGGATCGTGTCGTGGAATTGTCAGTCATGGAACGGGTACCTCGATTTAGGTGGAGGGATCCGGTTCGAGCCGGACCCCGTCCTGTACGCGCCGGTCAGTTCGAGATGCCCAGGGCCTTGCAGCCTTCGGCATAGCGGTCCGTGCACAGATCCTTGGCGCTGACGATGCCCTTGTCGACCACGTCGGCCTTGATGTTTTTCGCGGTGATGACGGTCGGCGTGAAGAGCTGCGACGGGGTATTGAAGAGCGTCGTCTGAGCCTTCGGAGCCTGGCCGGAGAGGAAGCCGACAGCCACCTTGGCCGCTGCCGCCGCGACAATCTCGCTCGGCTTCAGGATCGTGTTGTACTCGTCGCCCGCGACGATCAGTTGAAGGCCTGCAAGTGTCGCGTCGTTGCCGGTTACCGGCGGCACCGGGTTCACGCCGGCCGCCTTGAACGCCGCGACGGCGCCGCCACCCGTGCCGTCATTCGCGGCGACCACACCCACGATCTGCGAGCCGAAACGCGTGACCTGGCCGCTGACCCATTGCTGCGCCTTCGGCGGCGCCCAGTCAGGCGTGTCGTACTCAGCGAGGGTCTTGTAGCCGCTGCCCTGCAAGCCGGAATGAATGCCGTTCTTGATCAGTCCGGCGGCCGCGTCGGTAGGCGAGCCGTTGACCTGCAGCACGCCGCCTTTATTAGTCGGAACGCCCTTCTCCTTCAGGTGCGCAACGAGCGACTGCGCAATAGCCCGGCCGATGCCTTCGTTATCGAACGAAACGTAATAGTCGGCTGGCGTCGACGGGACCGGCCGGTCATACGCGATCACCTTGATACCCTGGCTTTGCGCCATATGAACGAGCGACGCCGCGGCCGTCGAATCGACCGGATCCAGGACGATGACCTTTGCGCCCTGCGAGATCACCGAGTTGAATTGCTGTTGCTGGGTCGCCACGTCCGCGTTGGCGTTCTGGTAAAGCACCTTGCAGTTGGGACAAAGCTTGGCCATTTCCGCCTTGAAGCCTGGGAAGTCGTGCTGTTCGTATCGCGTCGATGCCTGGTCCGGCATCAGGAAAGCCACCGTCCCGCTGGGCGCGGCCTGCGCCGCCGTGCTGCAAATGAGGCTCAGGCCGAGGCTCAGGGTCAGCGCGCTCGCGCCGATCGTTTTTGTCGAAAGTCGGGTCATCGATTGTCTCCGTTTATTAGAAAAAACCGGCGCGGTTGGCGCCGTGAGTGCGCTGCGGATAAAACTGGATTCATGCGTTGTTTTCAGTCGCCGGAACGAGCTCATGAAAAAACCGCTAAAGCGTGAAGACCAACGTGTCCCTCCCGATGCCTTCATGCATCCGGTGCCGGGTCCTGCCGGGAATAAATGTGCTAGCTGAGCGCTTCCAGCGCGTGCGTGAGCTCAGGCTCTTCGATCGCGCTGGCCGCATTGAGCTGTTGATACGCGCGCCATCGCGACGGCGACATCTCTTTGATCATCAGGAATTGCCGGTTGAAGTTCGACATGTTGTTGAAGCCGACCTGATAGCAGATATCGGTGATGCTCAGTTCGCCCGACATCAGCAACTGGCACGCGAGGTTGATGCGCAGCCGGTTCACATACTGGACGAACGGCACGCCTGTGTGCCGCCGGAAATAGCGTGAGAAAGCGCTGGCGCTTTGCCCCGCGAGTTCGGCCAACTCCGTCTCGCGCAACTCTTGCGACAGGTTTTTGCCAATATAAGACAGCACATGATTGATGCGGGTCTCCGCGTAGTGCGCAGGGTCCGAGCAATAGGCAGCGCTCGCCAGTTTGATCGGCTCAGGGCTTTGCACGAGCAAGTCGAGCAAGCCGACGAACAGGTTGATGCGTCGCATGCCTTGGGCGCCCAGCATCTCGCGCATGATCGGTTCGGCTGCCGCGCCGGTTTTCGGGGTAAAAAGCACGCCCCACTGGGCTGCATTGAGCAAGGGCTGCACGCGCCTGAGCTCCGGGAATATTTCGATGCCCCGTTCGACCAGGCCTGCGTCGAATTGCAGGATCAGGCAGCGCTCATCCACGCGGTCTCCGGCAGGCACGCTGCTCACCCAGTTGTGCGGGAGATTGGGGCCCGTCATCACAAGGTTTCCCGGCTCGAATGTGCCGATGTAATCCCCGACGAAGTATTTTCCCGTCGTCGATGTAATGACCTGGATTTCGTACTCAGGGTGAAAGTGCCAGCGTACCGTGCGATACGGATAGCCATGCGACCAGACCTTGAAGGACTCGTCGCGCGGAACGGCGACCAGTTCGAGATCCGGCTGGACGATGTTGCCGCGGCGAGCGCCCAGGCGCGCCGCACGGCAATAGCCGCAGGTTCCGCATTGGCACGCCGTCGTACTCGGAGTGGTGGGCATCGTCTTCCTCCTGAACCGCTTTTGTTTTTTGGACGCTTTTGGACGTTTGCACGAAATGCAGTTGATGTGCATTGAGCGCCGCCATGCACGAACAATATGCTTCTCGCGCCTCCCGCACTACCGAAATTGAGACCGTCGTCTGATACTATTTTGCATTCGGGTAAGCCCGGATGCCCTCAAAGGTCAACTTTTGTGCAATGCAAAAGCGTAATGAAGGTAGCGGGGATATCGATGCCTGAGTTCAGCGGCCACGACCCGTCTCCCGCGTTTCAACAGCGTTTCATGTGTGTTTCATTTAAATTCAATGAAACACAGTGATAAGACGGTGAAACACTGACAGCTCATTCCTCGATTCCGTACGTCGTTGTTTTGAAAGCGCATTCAGGCTTTCAAGAAGACTGGCATGGATGCTGCAAACAGACTGGCAAACTTTCAAAAGGAAACAGCCATGTCGCAGTCATCCGCCGCACGCCGCGCCGCCTTTCGCGCAGCCATTCAACAACGCCAGGCCTTGCTCATGCCCGGCGCCTTTAACGCAATGAGCGCCCGCGTCGTCGCGGACGCGGGGTTCAAGGCGCTCTACATCACGGGCGCGGGCGTGACGAACATGTCGCTTGGCTTGCCCGATCTCGGTTTTGTCGGCTTGAGCGAGATTGCGGAGCACACGTCGCGCATTCGCGATGCCGTGGATCTCCCGCTTCTCGTCGATGCCGATACCGGTTTCGGCAACGCCCTCAATGTTCGCCACACCGTGCGCACGCTGGAACGTGCAGGCGCCGATGCGATCCAGCTCGAAGATCAGGTCAGTCCGAAGAAATGCGGCCACTTCGCAGGCAAGGCCGTCATCTCCACCAGCGAAATGGTCGGCAAGCTGCACGCCGCCGTCGATGCACGCGAGGACGCCAACTTCCAGATCATCGCCCGCACTGACGCGTGTGCCGTGCATGGTTTCGAAGCGGCCATCGAACGCGCGCACCGCTTTGCCGAGGCGGGCGCGGACGTCCTCTTCATTGAAGCAGTCGAAACGTTCGATGAAATCAAAAGACTGCCGTCGCTTTTCGACACGCCCCAGTTGATCAATATCGTGGTGGGCGGCAAGACGCCGGTCGTCCCGCAAAGCGAGCTTGCGGCGATGGGTTTTGGCATCGTCCTGTATGCGAACGCTGCGCTGCAGGGAGCGGTGCTTGGCATGCAGAAGGCGCTCGGCGCACTGCGCGATGCAGGCAAGCTCGACGAAGATCCCACGCTCCTCGCGCCGTTCAACGAACGCCAGCGGCTGGTCGACAAGC
>NZ_CAXTGZ010000600.1:0-3662 GCF_964243625.1 uncultured Caballeronia sp. | reverse complement strand
GTAGCGGTAACGTCCAACCTTAAATCCTGCTCCCTCGAAGATGCCGATATGGTTAATCGAACAACCACAAACATGACTTTGCAGCCGGTTGTCATGTGAGTTTAAGTCACCGATTGGTCACTTTACGTCGCTTGTACACGAAAAATGGCGTCGCTAAGGTACGGCATTAATCAATCGTTGATTCGTTGATTTTCCGCGGCCTGGGGCCGGTCTTACGAAAGTCGGGTTGCAACGAAATGACCACCATTGTGAGGGCTCAGGGTGAAATCTAATCTAAATGCTGCAAACAGCCCGAAGTTACCCAAATTATTGAAGAAACGCACTCCAGTGCCTTGGAAGATCATCGTTGGCTTACTCGGTGGCCTCGCCTTCGGCGCAATATGGCCATCGTTGGGACTCAATCTGAAATTCTTTGGTACGTTTTTTATCCAATGCATCCAGATGGTAGTCATACCGCTAATTTTCTCTAGCGTAACCTTGGGTGTATGGAAGCTTGGGGCCGACCTACGACGCCTGGCTCGCGTAATCGGAGTGGCTTTCGTCTGGTTCTTAATTGCTGGGTTCGTCGCAATCGTAATTGGTATTGGGTTGGACGCTATCTTCCGGCCGGGACTGGGCGTTAATTTGGTCAACTCAGGCAGTATTCCGCAAGGTCTAAGCGTGAAAATGGATTGGTTTCGCTTCGTTCTTGATCTGATTCCATCAAACGTCATTGCTGCTATGGCATCACAGCACGTACTACCGACCGTTATCTTTGCCATGTTGTTAGGATTGGCACTCGCCAGCATCGGCGAGCGAAGCAAGGCGTTGATGCATTCGCTTGAGGGCCTGATGGAAGCGATGTTCGTCATCACTCGCTGGATCGTGGCTTTGACCCCAATCGCGGTCTTTGGAATCATGGCGTGGCTTGCCGCAAGCCAGGGCCGAACAACACTCCTCGCGTTAGGCAAGCTGGTAGCGACTCTTTATCTCGGCTTCTTTCTACTCTGGTGTTTCTTCTGGATAGTACTTGCGTGCTTCCGCATGAATCCGCGAAAGATCACCCGCGGGGTAGCAGCGCCGATGTTGCTCGGTTTTACAACGCGTTCTTCTGAAGCGACTTTGCCACTCATGATGGAGACGCTTTTAAGGCTGGGCGTCTCGCAGCGGGTCGTGTCAGTCGTCCTTCCGCTCGGCTACAGTTTCAATCTAGATGGCGCGGCGCTCTACCAGTCACTTGCGGCACTGTTTCTCGTCGACATATATGGCATTCATATAACCGCGACGCTTGTAATCACAATCGTAGCGACGACCCTCGTTGCAAGCAAGGGATTGGCCAATGTACCCTCGGCAAGTCTGGTGGCGTTGGCCACAGTGACTCACGCTATCGGCCTTCCAGTGGAAGCACTCGCATTAATCACCGGCGTAGATGTGTTTATGGATATGGGCCGCACTGCGACAAACGTATATGGCAACGCCGTCGCTGCCTTCCTAGTCCAGAAATTAGGCGATGTGGCGTCGCCCGAGCATGACGTAATACCGGCAAGTCTGGCCTCACTCGATCGAGAGTCGGGCGAGCTTCAGCCACGCAACGTGTTAAGAGATGGCCATGCTTAACCTGCGTATGACATCCTCGGCTACTGCCCGCCTATTTCGTCGTGCGTTGGGATTATCGGATTCACTGCGGACAATCGCCAAGCGCTGGCGACCTGTGCGCTGCCACGGGATCCAAACTAGTGCTCGGAAAATTAATATGTCCTTTCGTTCTACTCGTATTGCGCGTGCGTCAACACCAGGGAATTGTATCCCGATTGCGATAACTTCATTAAGCTGAGTCTATCGAGACAGGACGCTTCGCCCGCTTTTAGTTTGTAATTAGAAACTGATTGCTTGACATTGATCCATATTTGACGGCGGTACACGATGCAACTAACAACCAATAACCCTAAAGATGCTCTCGAGAATTTTCTCCGGGCTGAACTAAAAACTCATTGGAGAGGGCTGCCCCTTAGCCATGCATCAATCGCGGTATCCGAGATCGGTGCGCAGCGCTG
Organism: uncultured Caballeronia sp.; assembly: GCF_964243625.1. NCBI lineage: Bacteria > Pseudomonadati > Pseudomonadota > Betaproteobacteria > Burkholderiales > Burkholderiaceae > Caballeronia > uncultured Caballeronia sp. The sequence goes on along the minus strand of NZ_CAXTGZ010000600.1, from coordinate 1,629 downwards.
GAACGCTTTGAATGGCGATCTGCTAAGTCCGGTGCTGGTACTTAAGCAGAATGCAATGAAGCACAATATCGAACTAATGGTCCAATATTGCAAACGCCACAACGTACTACACGCTCCACATGCGAAAACACCGATGTCTCCGCAACTTGCGTGGAAGCTGATAGATTCGGGAAGCTGGGGAACGACTGTCGCGACCATCGATCAGGTTCGAGTGATGCACCGGTTCGGGCTCTCCCGCATCTTCCTCGCAAATCAATTGGTTGAGCCTCAGGCTTTGCGGTGGCTAGCAACGGAATTAACCCGGCATCCGGATTTCGAATTCTTTTGCCTTGTGGATTCCGAGCATTCGGTTGCGCTGATGGACGATGCTCTCAAGACTTTACAGATACGCAGACCACTAAATGTCCTGATCGAAGTTGGGGTTGCCGGCGGACGTGCCGGCTGCCGCGACCTGAATGGCGTGATCCGGACAGCAGAAGCGATAGCAAAGTCTGAAGCGCTCAAATTAGTTGGTGTTGAAATTTACGAGGCAATGGCAGCCCGTGGAAATACGCTCTCCGAAAAGATAAAGGGAGTCGACGACGCTCTAGCATTCGCGCGGGAAAGCTTCGAAATGTTGCGCCAGAATGACTTGATTGCAGATTCCGATCAAATTCTCTCTGCAGGTGGCAGCTTATATTTCGATCGCGTAGTCCGAGCTTTTGAACGTTACCAGGACGATCCAAAAGTTAAGATTATACTTCGTGGCGGCTGCGTCCTCACGCACGAGATCGGTTCGAACGACGATGTGTCACCACTCGCCGGCCGTAGCTTGGAATCAATTACTTTAGAGCAAGCTCTCGAGTTATGGTCAATGGTCATATCGCGGCCTGAGGATGGGCTGGCGGTTCTAAATTTTGGGAAGCGCGATGCGCCCTTCGACAAGGGCAAACCTGTTGCCTTCGCAGTTCGCACCATCGATGGGGAGATTCGTCCCCTTGCAGGATCGATAAGCATCCGTTCGATCAATGATCATCATACGGTCATCGATATGGATGCAAGTAATAACACGCTAGCCGTCGGCGATCTTGTAGGCTTTCATGTAGCGCACCCATGCACAGCGTTTGACAAATGGCGGTTGGTGCCCGCTGTGGACGATCAGTACATCGTAACCGAGGGAATAGTGACATTCTTCTAGGAGCTATCAGTAAGTCTAAAGATGCTCGTAATCGGTATCACTCGCGGTGTAGAGGATTTGAATGCTAGCGGCGACGAGCAGCATCCTGCAATTGAGTCGCGTGAATCGTTGCCGAATGCTGACGTGGTGGCCCTGCTTCTGCGGCCCACGCGAAAGGTCTCGTGTCTGATTGCGCGAGGACACTGGGGCTGATGAAGCCAGAAGCGATCTTAATCAATATCGCGTGCGGTGCGATTGTGGACGAACGAGCACTGCTATCTGTGCATGAAGGCGGCCGATAATGCGGCGCCTATCTAGGGCTTTTTGGAAATGAATCTCTTCGACAGGTATTCCCTCTTGGAGCTGCCCTAATCTGATCCTTTCGCCCCACAGCGCTGGCAACATCGTAGGGTGACCAAGCCACCTAGCGTATTTTCCAAAAACAAGAATGCATCGAACTCCGATCGTTTATT
>NZ_CAXTGZ010000599.1:0-3669 GCF_964243625.1 uncultured Caballeronia sp. | reverse complement strand
ACTTCCCTGGATCGGCGTTGTCTGGGTGCCGTTTTACAACAAGATCGAACCGGTGCTCTGGGGCTTTCCGTTTTTCTACTGGTATCAGTTGCTCTGGGTGCTCATCAGCGCGGTCATCACGGCCGTGGTCTATATGAAGACCAAGCCCATCCACGCTGCTCCCAAGCTCACGCCCGGGAGCTCGCGATGATGAATCCCACCGCAACCTTCGTCTTCGTCCTGTTCTTCATCGGCGTGACGATACTGGGTTTTGTCGCCGCTCACTGGCGCAAGGCCGACCTCGGTCAGCTCGATGAATGGGGCCTCGGCGGCCGTCGCTTCGGCACGATCGTCACGTGGTTCCTGCTCGGCGGCGACCTGTACACCGCCTACACGTTCGTCGCGGTTCCGGCCCTCGTGTTCGGCGCGGGTGCGACCGGCTTCTTTGCGCTGCCGTACACCATCCTGATCTACCCGTTTGCTTTCGTCGTGTTCCCGAAGCTCTGGTCGATCTCGAAGAAATTCGGCTACGTCACCGCCGCCGACTTCGTGCACGCTCGCTACAACAGCCGCATGCTGGCGCTGGCGATTGCCGTGACGGGGATTGTCGCAACCATGCCGTATATCGCGTTGCAGCTCGTCGGCATTGAGGTTGTGATCGGCGCGCTTGGATTCGACACCAAGGGGTTTGTCGGCGATCTGCCGCTGATCATCGCGTTTGCGATTCTCGCCGCGTACACGTACACGTCGGGCCTGCGCGCGCCGGCCATGATCGCGGTCGTGAAGGACGTGCTGATCTACATCACGATCATCGCGGCGATGATCATCATCCCGGCGCAGCTTGGCGGTTTCGGCGCGATCTTCCATGCGGTCGATCCGGCGAAGATCCTGTTGAAAGCTCCGGATGCATCGAGCCTCAATGGGTATAGCGCGTATGCGACGCTCGCGGTCGGCTCGGCGCTCGCGCTGTTCCTGTATCCGCACTCGGTGACGGCGGTGTTGTCGTCGAAGTCGGGTAACACGATCCGCCGCAACATGGCGCTCCTGCCGGCCTATTCGCTGGTGCTCGGCTTGCTCGCGTTGCTGGGGTACATGGCGCTTGCATCGGGTGTGAAGGACATGCCGGAATTCGCCCCGTACTTCAAGGCCTACGGTTCGAACTTCGCGGTCCCGGCTCTGTTCCTGCACTTTTTCCCGTCGTGGTTCGTGGGCGTCGCGTTTGCGGCGATCGGTATCGGCGCGCTGGTGCCGGCCGCAATCATGTCGATCGCAGCCGCCAACTTGTACACGCGTAACGTGCATAAGGAGTTCGTGAACACGAACATGACGCCGGAGCAGGAAACCAACGTCGCGAAGCTGGTGTCGCTGCTGGTGAAGGTCGGTGCGGTCGTGTTCATCCTGGCGCTGCCGCTGACGTACGCTATCCAGTTGCAGTTGCTCGGCGGGATCTGGATCATCCAGACGCTGCCGGCGCTGGTGCTCGGCCTCTATACCCGTGTGCTCGACCACCGGGGTTTGCTGATCGGCTGGGCTGCGGGGATCGCCACCGGCACGTGGATGGCGGTATCGCTGAAACTGGCCGGATCGATCTTCACGATCCACCTTTTCGGCTACGCCATTCCGGGGTACGCCGCGGTGTGGGCGCTGGTCGTGAACCTGGTGGTGTCGATAGTGGTCAGCATCCTGGTGCGCGTGATCGGCCTCAAGCGTTCCGATGATCGGACGAGTCCCGAGGACTATCTGGATGTAGCTGAAACCTGATCGCGGGTTAGCGGTAAAGTTGGCGAAACGCCCGTAACGGATGTTGCGGGCGTTTTCTTTTTCCGGCTGCGGCCTTAATGCAGCGTTATCGTCAGCGCGTTGTTCATCTCTTCACCGGAACCGCATGTCCGCAACCGAACCCTCTAAGCCCCTTCGAAGCCACACGCGCCGCACGCTGCACGTGCTCGGCTCGCCATATTTCCGATACCGCCACGCCAAGTACCTCCACGCGGCGCGCGTGGCGCTGGCGCTGCTTGCGTCGATTGCGCTGACGTCGGGCATCGATATTCCCCACGGCGAATGGTCCACAGTGACTTTGCTCGTCGTGATCGGCGGCTTGCAGCATCACGGCAATATCCGCAAGAAGGCGGCGGAGCGCGCGGTGGGAACGCTGCTTGGCGCGTCGCTCGGGCTTGGGCTGATCCTGCTGCAATCCGTCACCCACTCGACCATGATCACCTTCGTGCTGCTGGCTGTAATTGCCGGCGTGTGCGCGTATCACGCCATCGGCAAGCCGGGGTATATCGCGTTGCTCACGGGCATCACCACGGTGATCGTGGCGGGGCACGGGAATCTGTCTATCGATGTCGGCTTGTGGCGCACCCTGACCGTGCTGATCGGTATTGTGATCGCGCTGGCGTTCTCGTTCGTGCTGCCGCAATACGCCACGTATTCATGGCGTTATCGGCTCGCCGACAACATGCGCGACAGCGCACGGATCTATAGCGCGATCGTGGAAGGGCGGCGCATCTCCGTTGAGGCCTTGACGAAGCAGTTCGCCACGATGAACTCGCGGCTGGTTTCATCGCGTTCGCTGCTGGCGTCGGTTGCAAAAGAGATCGACGCGCCGCTTGCTGTTCTGGAGGATATCCAGCGCCAGCATCGTTCGATCATCACCGCGCTGGAAATGATGGCGTCCGCTATGCCGGACAATGCGCCCAGACTTGCCGCCAGCGGTCACGCCGAAGAGCGCGCCGTGCGTCATACCTTGTTGCTGATGGCCCGTGCGTTGCGGTTCGGCCGTGTCGGTCTGCTGCATGCGGCGACCGGGTCACCCGCCGCCGCCGCGAGGCTGGAGCGGACCGCCGGCATTGCCGCCGACCTCGCACCGGAGTTGCAGGGCCCGTACTGGCTTGCGAAGCGGCTCGCGGAACAGGTGGACCGGCTGCGCTTGCGGCTGATTGAAATAGAGCGGCAGTGGAACCTCGAAGGTGCGCAACCGTTTCATCGATAAAGTGCTGCCGCAAGAACTCAACCGCCCAGGTCGTCCATCACGCTCACGATCCAAGGAATGCCGAACTTGTCGGAGATCATGCCGAAACCGCTGCTCCAGAAAGTCGGTTGCCAGGCCATCCGGACGTTCCCGCCGACGCTTAACGCGTCGAACATGCGCTGGCCCGATTCGTCGTCGTCAGCGACGATCGCGATGGCGAATCCCGAGAACACCTGCGGTGCTGCATTCACGCCATCCGACGCCATGATGATGCTCGAGCCTATCCTGAACGTGGAGTGCATGATCTTGTGCTTCCATTCGGGTGTTGCGTTGACGCTCTCGGGAGAATCCTCGAAACGCAATACTGACAAGGTTTCCGCACCAATCGCGTGCTGATAGAACATGAGCGCTTCTTCCGTGCGGCCGTTGAAATACAGGTAGGGTTCGAGACGCATTGGCACTCCTTCATTGATGGGCGGCCCTCCGCCCGCCTCAAAAGTCTAGCCCACGCTCAAGGCCTAAAAACCCCCGTGCCGACTCGGTCTGCACAAAAAAAGGCGCCGGCGAAATAGCGCCGGCGCCCGTTTCTGGACACGTAGTCTCTGTATTGCAGCCGCCAAATTACTTCAGCGCTTCGATCAGTTTTTCGAGCTTGACGGCGTCGGCAGCGAAACCGCGAATGCCTTCAGCAAGCTTTTCGGTCGCCATGGCGTCGT
>NZ_CAXTGZ010000598.1:0-3669 GCF_964243625.1 uncultured Caballeronia sp. | reverse complement strand
TCCACGCGTCGCGCACGTGACAAGACATGGGAAGTGGTCGAGCGGGTTGCGTCGAAGGTCAAACCCGGAATGCTGGAGTCGGAAGCCTTGGCCGAATGCAAGAGCGTTCTTCAGGACATGAAGATGGACCGAATCTGGCATCCCATCCTGATCCGCTTTGGCGAAAATACTCTGCGAACCTTCAAGGAGCGCTCCGAAGGCGATCCGCGGCTCAAGGACGACGACATCTTTTTCATCGATCTGGGTGTGGTCTGGCAAGGCCATGAAGGCGACTCGGGCGCGACGTTCGTAGTCGGTGCGGACGCCGAAATGCACGCGTGCGCACAGGACGCAAAGACCGTCTTCGATGAAGTCGAACACCACTGGCGCACGACCGGCGCAGGCGGCAAGGCGCTGTACGACTACGCCGCCGAACGTGCGCATGCGCTGGGATGGAAGCTGAATCTCGACATCAAGGGACATCGGGTCAGCGATTTTCCGCACGCCATTTTCAAGGCGGGCAATCTCGGCGATTACCAGCCGCACCCAAATGCGGGATTGTGGATTCTGGAGATTCAGCTCGCGCATCCGACGCGTCCATTCGGCGCTTTCTACGAGGATCTGCTCGTCTAAGCCTAGAGAGCCCGAAGGGCGTGTGAAGGATCTCGACGGACCATAGCCAACCAAGGCCAACCAAGGAAAGCGATGTTCATTCGCCAGCTCGAGTATCTCGTCACGTTGGCAAGGGAGAAGCATTTCGCGCGGGCAGCGGAGGCGTGCCACGTATCCCAGCCGGCGTTGTCATCGGCTATTCGCACTCTCGAGACAGAACTCGGTCTCGTCATTGTCGAGCGGACACGGCGGTTCGTGGGGTTCACCGAAGACGGCGAGCGCGTGCTCGGATGGGCGAAGCAGACGCTGGCGTCGCTCCAGAACATGCGCCACGATGCCTCGGCCGCGCAGATCAAGCTCATCGGGACCCTGCGCATAGGAGCGATCCCGACCATCATTCCGGTGACCGCGCGCATGCTCGCGCCTTGCATGCGCGAGCATCCGGACATGAGGTACGAGGTTCGGTCGCTGAGTTCCGACGCCATCCTGCGTCAGCTCGACGAATATGAACTCGATGTCGGCCTGACCTATCTCGACGATCAGGTCCAGGCCGGTTTCAGCGTCCTGCCGCTCTATTTCGAGCGATATATGCTTCTGTCACCCGCAAGCGCCGGGGACAGCTTCAGCGCGCCGATACAGTCCTGGAGCGATGTCGGTGAATTGCCGTTAGGGCTGCTCACGTCGACCATGCAGAACCGCCAGGTGATCAATGCTGCGTTCCGGCGGGGGAACGTGCAGCCGCGCGTCGTGCTCGAGACTGATTCGCTGCTCTCTCTTTACGCTCACATCCAATACGCCGGCCTGTATAGCGTTTTTCCTCATAGTCTGCTTAGCGTGCTGCCTTCGGGCAACGATGTGCGTGCATCGCTCCTGCTGCCCGAATTGACGCGCGGTATCGGCCTGATTGCGCGCAGCCGCAATACGCTGCCGCCGCTGGTTGCCGCCATGTGGCGCTCGGTGGAGCAACTCAACCTTCAGCGCGAGTTCGACGCGCTCGTAACTGCTGCCGTTCAAACGGCCTGATCACTCACGCTTAAGCCGACCCGCGTTCGCCTGCGTTGATAACAAGGGCTTATCAAGTGATCCATCCAAACGATTGGACCCGCTGCCGCGACTTGTAGACACTGAATCTCGTCGACGTACCAACCTCATGTTCGACGAGGCGGCGCCCTTCGCCAGAAGCGCCGGTGTAAATCAAATCAAAGTGGAGTGGAGACAATCATGGCCAAGGTTCTTTGCGTTTTATACGATGATCCCGTTGATGGGATGCCGAAGAAGTATGCACGGGACGATGTACCCAATATCACGAAGTACCATGACGGGCAAAGCGCGCCCACGCCGAAGGCGATTGATTTCAAACCGGGCGAATTGCTGGGCAGCGTGTCGGGCGAGCTGGGCCTGCGCAAGTTCCTGGAATCGCAAGGCCACACACTGGTTGTGACGTCGGACAAGGACGGCCCGAACTCCACGTTCGAGCGCGAACTCGAGGATGCTGAAATCGTTATCTCGCAGCCGTTCTGGCCTGCGTACCTGACGGCTGAACGCATTGCAAAAGCGCCGAAGCTGAAACTTGCGCTGACTGCCGGTATCGGTTCGGATCACGTCGATTTGCAAGCTGCTATCGACCGTGGCATTACCGTTGCCGAAGTGACGTTCTGCAACAGCATCAGCGTGGCTGAGCATGTCGTAATGATGATCCTGTCGCAGGTTCGTAACTACCTGCCGTCGCATGAGTGGGTCAAGAAGGGCGGCTGGAATATTGCGGATTGCGTGTCGCGTGCATACGACCTGGAAGGCATGAACGTAGGTACGGTCGCCGCCGGCCGCATTGGTGCAGCCGTGCTGCGCCGCCTCAAGCCGTTCGACGTGAAGCTGCATTACACGGACCGTCACCGTTTGCCGGAAGCTGTCGAGCGCGAGTTGGGCGCCACGTGGCACCCGACTGCAGAGTCCATGGCGAAGGTCTGCGATATCGTCACGATCAACTGTCCGCTGCATCCGGAAACCGAGCATCTCTTCGACGAAGCGATGATCAACAAGATGAAGCGCGGCGCCTACATCATCAACACGGCGCGCGGCAAGATCGTGGATCGCGACGCTATCGTCCGTGCATTGGCAAGCGGTCAACTGGCAGGTTATGCGGGCGACGTGTGGTTCCCGCAACCCGCGCCGGCCGATCACCCGTGGCGCACCATGCCGAACCAGGGCATGACGCCGCATACGTCGGGCACGACGCTTTCCGCACAGGCGCGTTACGCAGCGGGTACACGGGAAATCCTTGAATGCTGGTTCGCCAACGAACCGATCCGCGACGAATACCTGATCGTCGACGGCGGCCGACTCGCCGGTGTGGGCGCTCACTCGTACAGCGCAGGCAATGCAACGAAGGGCTCTGAAGAAGCTGCCCGTTACAAGAAGGCATAACAATGCCGGCACGCCGGTCCAGACCAACCGGCGTGCCCGACCGCAAGGATGTTAGACCTATGAGCGAGCAGACTGCTAGAGCGGCGCCAGCCGTTCATCATCCAACCCACTTGAAGCAAGCACTATTCGGTTTTCTGGGCGGTACGTGTGCAATAGGATTGATTGCATGGCTCGGGCATGTGACGAGCAGCCCGCTGGTGATCGCACCATTCGGTGCATCGAGCGTTCTGCTGTTTGGCGCGCCCGACAGTGCCTTCGCTCAACCGCGCAATCTCGTCATCGGGCATTTGCTTTCCACTGCAGTCGGACTTGCGATGTTCTATATGGCAGGGCCGGGGATATGGCAAATGGCGCTGGCTGTTGGCATTGCCATCGGACTCATGCAACTTGGACGTTGCGTACATCCGCCGGCGGGAGCCGATCCGCTAGTGATCATGTTGAGCGGCAATGCATCGGCGGGATTCTTCTTTGTCCCTGTATTGACCGGTGTATGTTTGCTTTTGGTGATCGCGCTTGTCTTCAACAATCTCGTGCGTCGTCACCGATGGCCTCAGAAGTGGTTGTAATTCAACCGATGGCGGCAGCGTTGCTACCGCCATGTTCCTGATTCCTTGCTAGGGCTTATTCTTCGAACTTGTTTCCGTGACTGCGCAA
>NZ_CAXTGZ010000597.1:0-3678 GCF_964243625.1 uncultured Caballeronia sp. | reverse complement strand
AGCCGCGCCGATTCGGGAATCACGTTTGCCGCGTGTCCCGCATTGAATGCGCCGACCGTGACGACGGCCGTCTGCATGGGGTCGATACTGCGCGCGACCACCGTCTGCAACGCCATTACCAGAGCCGAGCCGATCACGACCGGATCGATCGACAGATGCGGGCGTGCGGCGTGACCGCCGCGGCCATGCACGGTGATGTTGACCGTGTCCGATGCCGCCATGAACGGTCCGCTGCGGAACATGAACGTGCCGGTCGGATAACCCGGATGATTGTGCAGCCCGAAGATCGCTTCGCAGGGGAACCGCTCGAAGAGACCATCTTCGATCATGCGTTTCGCACCGCTGTCCGCGCCGATTTCTTCGGCCGGTTGGAACACGAGATGCACGGTGCCGTCGAAAGCGCGTGAACGAGCGAGATGGCGCGCGGCGCCGAGGACCATGGTGGTGTGGCCGTCGTGACCGCAGGCGTGCATCAAGCCTGCGTTGCCGCTTGCATAGGGCAGACCGGTTTCTTCGGCGATAGGCAATGCGTCCATATCGGCACGAACGGCGACGGCGCGCGTCCCGGTGCCTGCCGTAAGCGACGCCACCATGCCCGTTCCACCCAGGCCGCGCGTGACCTTGTAGCCCCACGTTTCCAGCTTCTGCGCCACGAAGTCAGAGGTCTGGAATTCCTTGTACGCGAGCTCCGGATTCTGGTGAAGGTGATGACGGATGACGCTGAGTTCATCGCGCAGATCGCTCGTGTCGTCGAGTAAGCAGAAACCCTTGGTATTTTCCATGATCGATGGTGCCTGTATTTGGGGAAACGGAATCGGCCAGTATTCCGGTGCAAAATCACTCAAACAATGACGTTCCTTCGCCGATAATGTTGACCTGAATGTCAACATTTAACGCACATGACGATCGATATCTCTTCCTCGCGCGAATCCGTTTTAAGTGCCCGAAGCCTGCGTTATCTGCATGAAGTCGAGTCGCACGGCGGCGTGCGAGCGGCGGCTGACGCGCTCGGTATCAATCCGTCGGTGATCAGCCGGCAAGTCGGGCAGCTCGAACGGGATTACGGCGTCGTCCTGCTCGAGCGAAGCGGGCGGCGCGCGGTGCTGACCGAAATTGGCATGAGCCTCGTCGAACATTTTCGCGAGAGCAAGCGGCGTGATGCCGACATGCTCGCTCAACTCGAAGACTTCAAGAGCCTGCGGCGCGGGAGGCTGGGGATTGGCGTGGGCGAGGGGCGTATCGAAAATCTGCTGGCTACCGTCATGGAGCGGTTCAGCTTGCAGTTTCCTGACATCGTGGTGGAATTCCGCAGTGGAGCGACCTCCGAGATCATTGCCATGGTGCGCAACGACGACGTGGATCTCGGCCTGTGCGCGGGCGGCAAAAGTGATCCCGCGATTCGTGCGCGGATCTTTCGCGCGGCGCCGTTTTGCGCGATGGTCAGTCCGCGTCATGCACTTGCCGGCGAGCGTCGGATCCGCTTCGAGCAGTTGCGCGATCAGCGGTTGATCTTCATGCCGGAGCGGTTCGGCGTGCAGCAGTACCTGGACGCCATCATAAGCGCAGAGCGGCTGACGGTGACGCCGTCGTACAGATGCGACCTGTTTTCCGCAGCTCAGGCAATCGCGGCGGCGGGGCTGGGCGTGGCTTTCATGTCCACCGATGCCGCGCGTCAGTATCTTGACGCCGGACGTCTGGTAGCACTTGAAATCGAGCATCCGATAGCGCGCGAATTCAGCAGCCAGGTGATACGCCGCGTGGGGCGGCGTTTGTCGCCAGCGGCCGAGTTTTTATGGCGGCAACTCGTGGAAGCGATGCAGCGCAGATGGGCGGCCTCGGGAAGAGGAACCAGCGCGGGTTAGCCGGCCCAATGCGCCTGCTTCAGGCAGAAGCAAGCGCAGGCATCCCCACCGGGCGCGCGATGGCGAGAAACGCGTTCATGGCGCTGCTTGCATAGACGTCGTGACGACGCACGAACACCGTATCGACGAAAGCATCGTCGGGAGCAAGCTCATGCAGGGCGACCCGTCCTTCACGCGACGCCGCCATGACCACGCCCTTCGGCAGGAGCGTCACGCCGACGCCGGCCGCGACGCATCCGAGCATGGCATCGAGTGAACCGAATTCGAGCGGTGTGCTGACCTGCAGGCCCAGCCGTGTGAGGACGCTTTCAAGCCGCGCACGATACGAACATCCCTGCCGGAACACGATGGTCTTCACCACGCCCGTTTGCGCGAGATCCCTGACGGACCGGAACCTGCGCGCGGTGACAAGCGCCATTTCCTCGTCGAAGATGGTTTCCGTATGCAGGTCTTCGTGAGTGACAGGACCGGCGACAAACGCACCATCGAGCCGATACTGCAGGACGTCTTCCACCAGACTCGCCGTAGTGCCGGTTCGCATGACGAGTTCGACCTTCGGAAACGTTACGGTGAATTGCGCGAGCACGTTCGGCATGCGCAACGCGGCGGTGGTTTCGAGCGCACCTAGAACCAGCGGTCCGCTCGCGACGCCTTCGTCTTTCACCGCTGTCCGGGCATCGTCCAGCAGCCGCGCCATCTGCCTGGAGAAAGGCAATAACCTGCGTCCGGCCGCTGTCAGTTCCACACCTCGATGATGCCGGTGAAACAGCGTCGCGCCGAGTTCTTCTTCGAGCAATCGAATTCGCGCGGTCACGTTCGACTGCACGGTATGAAGTTCGAGCGCCGCGCGGTTCATGCTGCCGTTTCGTGCAACCGACTCGAAGATGCGCAGATCGGCGGCGTCCATGATGGCTCCAGGTATCGGAAGAAGTGATAGCAATTATCACATCAAAGCGCCGCTCGCCTGATCAAAGCTTGTTAAGCTGGACGGCACTGAATGACCAAGCAATTATCCGGGAAAGGAGCGAACATGGGCACCTGGCGTGATCGTCGGATCATCGAGCTGTTCGGCATTGAAGCACCTATCATTCTCGCTCCAATGGCCGGGCCGGGTACACCGGAACTTGCCATAGCGGTGGGCGAAGCGGGCGGCCTGGCATCGCTGCCTTGCGCGTTGTCGAGCGTGGAGCAAGCGCACGATGCGCTCACGTTGATCCGCTCGAAAACCCGCGCGCCGGTCAACGTCAATTTCTTCTGCCATACGGCGCCGCAGGCCGATGCCGCACGCGATCTCGCGTGGCGCGAACGGCTCGCTGAGTATTACATCGAGCATGGGATCGATCCTGAGTTCACATCTGCGGGCGCATTCCGTCGTCCCTTCGATAACGAGTTTTGCGCGCTCGTAGAAGAATTCAAACCCGAGGTGGTGAGCTTTCATTTCGGACTCCCGGAGAAACTGCTGGTCGATCGCGTCAAGGCGACCGGCGCGAAGATCATTGCATCGGCTACGACGGTGGCGGAAGCCCGGTGGCTCGAAGCGCATGGCTGCGATGCAATCATCGCGATGGGGTTCGAGGCAGGCGGCCATCGCGGCACGTTCCTCAACCATGACATGGCGACGCAGGTCGGCACGTTCGCGCTCGTGCCGCAGATCGCTGACGCGGTATCGGTGCCGGTGATCGCAGCCGGTGGTATCGCCGATGCACGAGGGATTGTCGCCGCACTGGCGCTGGGTGCATCGGCGGTGCAGATTGGCACGGCCTATCTGTTCTGCCCGGAAGCGAAGGTGCCGGAGCTGCATCGCGTTGCGCTGCGC
>NZ_CAXTGZ010000596.1:0-3681 GCF_964243625.1 uncultured Caballeronia sp. | reverse complement strand
TGAGCACGGCGGCAGAACCGAACACCACGCGCCACCCGAAGTGACCCGCCACGAAACTCGATATGGGCCGCGACAGCATGATACCCAGCAGCAGGCCGCCCATGATCGTGCCGACGACCCGTCCGCGTGTTTCATCGGGCGCAAGGTGCGCGGCGAGCGGGATCAGGATCTGCACCGCGACCGAGCTGAAGCCGACGAGCAGCGAGATGGCAAGGAACGCGTGTGGCTGATGAACGAGCGCGGCCGCCGCGAGGCTGGCGATGGAAACCAGCGCCGTCGCGATCATCAGTTTGCGGTTTTCCAGCAGATCGCCGAGCGGCACGAGGAAAAATAACCCGAGCGCATAACCAATCTGCGTGAGCGAGACGATCAGGCTCGCCGCGCCGCTCGACAAGTGAACATCCGGCCCGATCATTTCGATGATCGGCTGCGCATAGTACAGGTTGGCGACAATGGCGCCGCAGCAGAAAGCGAACAACGCGATCAGGCCGCTGGTCATCTTGACCTGGGCTGGACCCGTGGCAGCCGACGGGGAATTCGGGGACATGCATACTCCACAGATTGAATGACGGAATACTTGTGTTCGACGCGTACTGACAGCGGACTGCGGGAATTTGGCGAACGCAGATTGCGGCTGCGCCATGGCACTGCGCAAATGAAAGGCCCGCAAATAAATGAACAAACGTACGAATGGCCAAGGACGTCCGGATGCGGCACGATACCACCAGCAGCACGAGCCCGCTTGCGGACCAGCAGGCGCCATCCCGGTGTACAGGCTACCGGAGAGCCGCATTCAGAGCCGCATTCGGGCGTTTCATCCTGCCCTGAAACAAGCCCCGCGCGATGGCGATAAACTGGTGCGCCGTCACACTTTACCGACCAAAGGAGCTGACCATATGTATATCGCCATGAACCGTTTCAAAGTGGCCCTCGGGTCCGAGACCGCGTTCGAGGATCTCTGGACTAGCCGGGACACGCATCTCAAGGAGGTGCCGGGTTTTGTGGAATTCCACCTTTTGAAAGGTCCTCAAAAGGAAGATCACGTACTCTATTCCAGCCATACGATCTGGTCGAACTACGACGCTTTCGAAGGCTGGACCAAAAGCGATGCGTTTCGCGCGGCACACCGGAATGCCGGCAATGAAACGCGCTCGCTCTATCTGGGGCATCCGGAGTTCGAAGGTTTTGAAGTGATCCAGACGGTCAAATAGACGCATCAGCGTCAGCAATCGCGAGGTGACAGGAGACATGTGCGCTTTAGACAGGCGGACCTGGCTTAAAGGAGCGCTGGCCGCGCCGCTTGTTGGCGGCGTGCCGGTGAGGGCGGCACTGGCGGCAGTATTGGACGGGCCGACCATGCGGCGCGTGCGGCCGGATGAGCCTGCCCAAGCGACGGCGACACTGCGAACCGTGGTGCCGCGTGCGGGCTCGTATGTATCGAGGAGTGATTTTTCGAGCGCGACTGGCAGGACTCATCCTGCGGCGTGCACCATCCGGCGTTGCTGGCAATCAAGCGGCAATTCGATCCGGATGGGTTGGGAAACGTGGAGCGACGACGGCTTCACGCGGCTGCGGGCGTAGTTGCGTATTCGCCTGCGTAGTCGTTTGCATGAGCGCTTGCATCTTCACTGGCAGATTCGACCGGATACCCATTCACGCCCTCAACGGACTCGGCTGCAAGCAGATCGAGCACGACCAGCATCACCGGCTGATTCTCTTCGTTGATCGGGATGCCGACAATGTCGCTCAACCAGCAGCCGATCTTCGTTGCAGCGAAATCCGCGGGACGCGCCGCTTTCCGCAACGCCACGCCCAGTTTCACTGCACGATAGTGATACGAAGGCACCTTGTGCTCGGCCGCGATTCGCGAGAGCCCACCCTTGCGGCCCGAATCGCGGCCGAGCGTCCCCGCGAGCACCACACGCTCGTGCCGGTCAAGCGCGCTTATGAAGCAGCGCGCCATGCGCCGCACGCGGGATTCGTCGAGTCCGTATTGCAGGAGCACTGACCTGACGGGATCTTCTATAGCCTGAGCATGTTCATCGACTTGCTGATCGATGCCGCTCACTTCCATCGATACATTGCGCTGATGGCTCGCGCTGCGCAGGCAATCGATCAGATAGCGTCTGAAATAAGCGCAAATGGCATAGTTGTTCGATGGCGCGCTTTCAGCGCAGGACTTCGCCGTGGAGTGACCCGGTTCCAGACGCAGCACCTTGGCGTAAATGAATTGCGCGACGAGCTCTTCCTTGTCTTCGCGAAGTGACTGGAGTTCGAGCGGGTGGTAAGCGCGCAACGCGCCGCGCACCAAATGGTACATCGACACCATTTCGTCATGCGACAGATGGGTGCGGCGGCGCCAGAGATCCGGAAGTATTGCGGTGTCAAGGTTCGCGACACGCGCGTGCGCGGTCATGGTGTCCATGTTGCTCTCCCTCGTATGTTTTATTGGATGTCGAGCGAAGTATGGTGACCGGATGCGAGTTGCGCCATATGGCTAAAGTAATAGCCGTCGGGTAAACTTGTGTAAGGTCTTAAGGCGGCTCGACGCCCCCACCGTTATGTCCAGTGTCGTTTTAGCAAGTCGTTCCCACGTGCGTCAGCCAGGCGCGCATCTGGTAAAAAAGGGGCTGACAGGATGCAGAACGATCCAATGCGGCGGGAAATAGACAAAGACCTCGCCAAGGTTCTTTATGCTCAGGACCCCATTGCATTCTTTACGCACTGGTTAGCCATTGCGGCTTTGAGCGCAGTTTATTTCGGTTCAATTGCGCATCGAGGCCTGTTCACCGCCTGGATTGTCTTTTACAGCATCGCTAATTTTGGCGGAATAGCACTGTGGGCGTGGAACCGTCATTGGCCGGCGACATTCGCGCCACGCAAGTGGATCAACCTTCACGCGCTGCGAAGCATTGTGCTGTATAGCGCGCCCGGCTTGTCGATCTGGTTCGCGTTCCACAGCCAGCAAGCCGATCTTCCCGTCCTCCATACCGTGCTGCTGGTGACGCTGGCGGCGGGTGTTTTCATGTCGAGCGGCTTCGACCTCTTCAATTTTTCCAGCGCGATTCCGTTGCTCCTGATGCCCGCGGTGGTGCTGAACTTCAGCTCGCCCACGCGCGACCGCATCGTAATTGGCTCGGTGCTCGTGGTGTTTTTCATCGCGATGAACTTCTACGCCGCGCGCTACCGGACACTCTTCCGGCGGGTCGTGGAGGCGCGGGTGAACCAGCAGCGGCTGGCTGAATCGCTCGCCATCCAGCAGCGGGTGACGGAAGAGGCGAGCCGCGCGAGGACGCGTTTTTTCGCAGCCGCCAGTCACGATCTGCGCCAGCCGTTGCATGCGATCGGCTTGCTTGCCGAATCGTTGAGGGACACGTTGGCCTCCGGTGCTCAACGCAGCGAAACGGCCGACGGTATCATTTCAAATGTTGAAGCACTGAACGGGCTCTTTAATCAGGTGCTCGATCTGGCGCGCCTTGAAAGTGGCGTCACGCAGGTGATCCCGCTGCACTTTCGCCTCGCGGAGATTTTCACTCGCATCGATAACCAATACCGTCCGCTCGCCGCCGCCAAGGGTCTCGCATTGCGCATCGCGCCGACGGATGCGGTCGCCTTCTCTGACCCTGTATTGCTCGAGCGCGTGCTGGGCAACCTGATATCGAACGCGATTCGATACACCGA
>NZ_CAXTGZ010000595.1:0-3708 GCF_964243625.1 uncultured Caballeronia sp. | reverse complement strand
TGTCAACACGGGCACAAAGTTAACACCCTTCTCGCTGAATACGGTTCGCGCAGCCGACATGCCATTGAGTGCGGCCGGAAAGCCTGCATAAACGACCAGATGAATCATTAGTTCCGCGACTTCGCGCGGTGAGCAGCCGACGTTGAGCGCGCCCGCAATGTGGAAACGAAGTTGTGGCTCGGCGCCCCCGATCGCCGCAAGCGCGGCAACAGTCACCAATTGCCGCTGCCGCAGATTAAGTGCAGGTCGCGAATAGATTTCTCCGTAGGCGAAACTGATCGCCATGCGCGCCAAGTCTGGCGCAATGTCCTTCAAAGCCTCGTTGATCGAGGGCTGTTCTGTCTGTTCAATGGCCATCAGATATTGCTGACCACGCATTAGAGCCGATTCAGTGTCTTGCATCATTCTCTCCCGAAGCTGCGCCACATCATTGCGGCTCGTTGTATGAACGATAACGAAAGCGGCGGTGATGCACCATTTCCTTTGGTGTGATACTTTTAAAGTATCACGGAACAAAAGGCGGAAATCCTGCATGCGAGAAAACATCGACCTCTGGCAACTGCGATATTTCGTCGCTGTGGCCGAAGAACTGAGCTTTCGGCGTGCAGCGGAGCGTTTGTTCATTACGCAACCGCCTTTGACGAGACAGATTCAGGCGCTAGAAGAAATCGTCGGCGCGGAACTATTCGAGCGTGATAGCGGCGGCGTAAGACTGACCTCCGAAGGTGCCTATTTGCTGATCGAGGCCCGCGATCTTCTCGCGGTAGCTGACGCCACATTCAAGCGAATCGCACAGCGCACCGCCCAACCCTGGAGCGACCTCAGGCTTGGTATCACCACCGTACTGGATCCCGCCTTATTTTCGTGGATCGAACCAGCGCTCAAGAAACGTGACCCGACGATTAGGGTGATCCAAAAGCGGCAGTACTCACAGGATTCGGTGCGCGACCTTCGTCGTGGTTTGCTGGACGCCGCACTGATCGGTTTACCGTCTGCAACTGAGGGTCTGTGCGTTGAACGGTTGTTCGACGAACCACTCGTAGCTGCGCTGCCGGAAGGACACGCATTGTGCAAGCGAAGACGCATCTCACTGTTGGAAATGTCCGGTGACCTGCTTTTCTGGCCGCTACGACGTATTAATCCGGGCTACTACGATCACTTTGCCAGAGTCTTCCGCACGCATGGCTTCAATCCTCCGCGCGTCCCGGAACCAGCCGATCACCACGTGCTTCTAAGCCTGATCGCCCAGGGTCAAGGTGTTGCCCTGATTCCGTCGTCGCTGAAAGCCATTGCGCGCGACGGCGTCGTCTATCGGGAATTGCGAGAGCACACGGACTTGCGGATCGAAGTGGCAATCGCATACATGCCTGATGCACACTATGCATCGCTGCAGTATTTGATAGACGTCTTGCGATCGCACTATCGCACGGGCATCGATCCAAAATTGAACGCGTGAGGTCACGCGGCAACAAACGTGGCAGACGCCCGAAGCGAGTTTCGATCAAACGGACACATCCGTTCAGCGACGAGTCCGAGCTTTGAGCAAGGCTGCTTCGTCGGAATTAGGAAGCAGAACGCTCTTTTGTCAGTAATAGTTCACACTTGGCCAAGCGGTCGCTATCGGAGTCGCGCACGGATTGATAGATTTCTTCGGCGACGTTCACCACAAACAGTCGACGACTAGCCAACTACTCTCAACGGGTTCGCCGCTGGGCACTGGGACGGTGGCATCATTCCTCGCTTCTAACAAGACGCTCGCATGGCGTGGCGGAGCATGAACAGCTACTTTCGTGCGCGTCAAGAACGAATGCGATTAAAAAGGTAATCGCTGCCGTGAGGTTTTTACATGGACGCGCGATGCCCTCCGAGCCATCAGACGAGCGCGCAGAAACTGACCTCAAATACGCATGGCCCCCAACGCCGCTCTTGTATTGACACTCGCAGCCAAACTTCACTCATCTTGGGTCAAATATTCATGAAGAGACTGAAGGGCGGCGGCGCCCTCTCCGACAGCGGCCGCAACCCTCTTTACCGAGCCGCTGCGCACGTCACCAATTGCAAAGATACCTGGTCGGCTCGTCTCCAGAAATCGGGGTGGACGGTCTGGCGGACACGCCCTAAGTGCGTCGGAGCCAGTGAGCACAAATCCGTTCCTGTCCAGCGCAACGCAATCTGCAAGCCAGCCAGTATTGGGCTGCGCGCCGAGAAACAGGAAAACGTGGCGGATCAATTTGGGTTCGATCTGACCTTGCCGGTCCCACTCGACCGATTCAAGGCGCGTCTCGCCGTCCAATTTAACGACTTGGGTCCGCTGATGAACGGTGATATTGGACGCCGCATCGATTCGCCTGATCAGATAATTCGACATGCTCGTATTGAGTCCATCGCCGCGAATCACGATATGGATATGTCGCGCAAATCGCGCGAGGAACACCGCAGCCTGACCAGCTGAATTTCCACCACCAACGATGATCAATTCTTCGTCCGCACAAAACGCGGCTTCCATGAATGTCGCGCTGTAGTAAACTCCTCGCCCCTCGAAATGCTCAAGACGGTCCAGCGACGGTTTCCGATAACGCGCACCCGTCGCGACGACGATGGCGCGGGCATAGACATGCTCGTCGTACCCGAGCCGAATGTGAAACGGCGCTGCGTCCTCGCAATCAACGCCGAGCGCTTCAATGGGTACGCCGACCTCGGCACCGAATTTGCGGCATTGCGACAGGCCGCGGCCGGCAAGCGCTTGACCCGAGATGCCGGTTGGGAACCCAAAGTAATTTTCTATCTTTGAACTGGTGCCGGCCTGCCCACCGGGCGCCTTGGTATCGAGGACCGCCACCCTCAAGCCTTCGGAGGCGGCGTAGACCGCGGCCGCAAGACCTGCCGGTCCGGCGCCTACCACGACCACATCGAAGCGCTCGCCATTCAACTTGTCAGGACTGAGGCCAATTGCATCAGCTACGGCTCGGTGAGTCGGCCGTTTAAGAACGTCACCATGTAACGTAATGACCACCGGTATATCCGCTTCCGTCGCACCATAGCGTTCCAGAAGAGCCTGCGCTTCCTGATGCTCGACGATATCGAAGTAAGCCGATGGTTGGGCGTTGCGGCTCAGGAAATGTCGGAGACCGAACGTTGCCGCAGAAGCCGCACTGCCAACGACTACAACACCCCCGCTCTGATCCTGAATAAAAGCGACGCGGCGAAGGATGAACGCACGCATGATCGTTTCGCTTAATTCAGCTTCCGCGATGACGAGCTCACGCAGCAATTCCTCGCTGATAACGATGACTTCGCAGTCACACGTGGCGCGCGCCGTAGCCACTGCAGCGCGGCCGGCAAGCGTTCCAACCTCACCGGTGAAGGTGCCGGGGCCGTGCGTACCTATCACATGGAAACCGTCTCCCGAGCCTCGCGTCGCCTCGATTGTTCCCGAGACAATGGCGAATACGGGAATGTGCCGATCTCCTTCGGAGAACAGCACGTCACCCGTCTTCAACTTGCGTGGTTCACCGTACCGCTCCAGGAGCGCAAACTGCTTTTCGTCCAGCGTTGGAAATATCTGATGATGGCGGCTGCCGCCTGACACCAATTCTTCAAATCTGTCCGAAGAGTTATCGCTCATGGAGATTTTCCAAATAAGTGAACCCGGATTGTGATCCAATTAAGTACCTCGACGGCACAAGCCACCAAAAAGACCGGCGGCTG
>NZ_CAXTGZ010000594.1:0-3714 GCF_964243625.1 uncultured Caballeronia sp. | reverse complement strand
ACGATACGATCGAGAGTGAAGCTCGTGGCCCAAGACGTTCCTATGTTGAGCAAGCCAGCTGGAGTTTCATTTTCCTTGGCAAGCTTGATAGCAGCAAATTTAAGTTTGGTGTCATCCTTTTTTGCTCGGTCAATTTCCCAATGGATCCATTTGCTTTCGCTAGATTTTTTCCCCACAATCACTAGTATATGAGTCGCTGTTTTCATTTTCGTCGTAAGCGAAGCCTTTACTACCGCAGCATCGTTACTGTCAATTGCGACATCAGGGCCTCGACTATCAAAGTCAAAGTCAAATTCAGGATTTGCATCCCATGCTTGTAATAGCCGCTTGTAATGAACGTCCTCTGAATGGTCGTAGCTTACGAATACCTTTGTCTTCGCCATTTGTATCTCTCAGTTATTGAATGGACCGCGCAATTTTTTAATCTGTAGCCACATTGCGCTTTTTATAGCTGGAACGCCAGTGGTCATTGTACAAATTCCCATTGTGGCCCAAACTTGGGGTCACGCACGAAATACTTGCAAATTTTTGGGCCTATATGATTGTCCACGTGCATACCTCCAGTATAGTAGGGCGGCATAAGGTTGGTTTCCATGCGCGCCCCAATAAGTTTGCATGGACGTCTCGGTCGTGACGGGCTCCTTTGGCACGCATCCCCTCGTCGCGGACGGGAGCGCCTCCTAAACGTCGCTTAGAGCGATAAGTGAGCGCATACGCGTGCTGGCGATTTGACATGAAGATTGATCTCGTAAGGCATCGGCGCCGCGACCGGCTGAAGTCTACCCCGGAGTTCCGCATCGGGGTCGCCCGCACATCCGAGCGGCATTTTGCGACACTGCGGGCCTTCGTCAATGCAGCAGATGCAATGCTGTAGGAAGCAAGCGAAAACGGCCAAAACCACGACAGTCGCGAGCCAGTCGGCGCAGCGCCCAATCCAGCGCTTGCATGACGGAACAACACCTATTCAGTCAAGTAAGAGCGTGCCGTAAAACTGGTTAGCACTTGATCGAATTGCCAGCCTTGGCAATCGGGAGGCCTACACTTGCAGGACATGAAAAATGCTTAAACATATCAAAATTGGCACTCTTGGACAACAAGCGCAATGTGCGTCCTGACTAGGTCAATTCGCGCGCCTAGAAGGGCGAATGACCAAAGGCTTCGATAAAACGAGACTTGGTTCAAGCCTCGAAAAGAACTTCAGTGCTTCAGCTCAGCGGAATCGCTCGAGGCCATCTCCCGATGCGGTCGCGCCTCGCACCAAGTTTCGCTATATGGCTGCTTTATATGCCCCGTCGATCGTCACCCAGCCCCAGTGATCTCTTAGGAAACGGATACGGCCATATATGAACACGCCCCAACCCATATTGCTGTTGCAGCAGAGCCCCACAAGTGTCGGCGTCGACTGGCCAAGAAAACCAGTAGCCCTGCAGTTCGTCGCAGCCGTAGCGCAGCAATTGGTCGCGCTGCTCGTCGGTTTCGACCCCCTCGGCAACGACCCTCAGATCCAGTTTGTGGGCCATCGCGACAATTGCTTCGACAATAACGTGGCTGCTCGACGGTGAACCGAGCGCGCGGACGAACGCACGGTCTAGCTTGATGCGACGCACAGGGAATTCGCACAGATACGCCAGGTTGGAGTAGCCGGTGCCGAAGTCGTCGATCGCAATGCTGATGCCCAGTGCTTTGAAGCTAGCCAGGATGCGGATGCTCTCTTCCGGGTTCTTCATCGACAGGCTCTCGGTGATTTCCAGTTCTAACTGCTCGGGGGCAAGCCCGTGCTCGGCTAGCACCTGCGCAACGACCGATTCCAACGCGGGATTATGAAACTGGCGCGCCGAGACGTTGATAGCCATGCGCAGAGCCGGCAATTCGCTGCGCTGCCACGCGGCCGCCTGGGCGCAAGCCGTGCGCAGCACCCATTCGCCAATCTGCTCGATCAGCCCCAACTCTTCGGCAATCGGGATGAATTCCATCGGAGGCACCAATCCGCGCGTGGGATGCTGCCAGCGCACCAGCGCCTCTACGCCGACGATGCGCCCACTGGCGATCTCGATCTGCGGCTGGTAGTGCAGCAGGAACTCGCCGCGGTGCAGTGCCTGCTTTAACTGAGTCTCGACCTCCAGTCGCTCGCCGGCGTGCGAGGTCAGTTCAGGCGTGTAACGCCGCACCCGGTTTCCGCCGTCTTCTTTGGCGCCGTACATCGCGGCGTCGGCACGCTTGAGCAGCGTAGTCGCATCCTCGCCGTCCTGCGGATAGACGCTGTAGCCCAAGCTGCACGTGACGGACACCTCCCGGTCGGCGACGCGCATTGGCTTGGCGACAACTCGTAAGAGACGGTTGGTCAAGTCTGCGAGCGCGTGGGCAGGCATAGGAGGGCGTATCAACAGGACGAATTCGTCGCCACCAAGGCGCGCGAACGTGTCGCCTGAGCGCACCAAGCGGCCGATCCGCCGCGTCACGACCCGTAGCAACTCGTCGCCAGCGGCGTGGCCGAGGCTGTCATTGACAAGCTTGAACCGGTCCAGATCGAGGAACAGCAGCGTGAGGGATTGATTACAGCGTTGCGCGAGCTTGATTGCCTGTTCAATCCGGTCCATCAACAGCGCCCGGTTTGGCAGACCGGTGAGCGTATCGTGCATCGCTTGGCGGCGCAGCTCGTGTTCGAAGCGTTGCCGCTCTTTCATTTCGAGATCCAAGCGGACGATCGTGGCCTGCAGCCGGATTGCCGCCTCCGCTGCCTGCGCGTGTGCAGTCTGCAGCGCTACTTCTGCGGCTTTCTGCGTAGTGACCTCGTAGTTGATGCCCACCAGCCCGACGATCCGGCCGGCGTCATCGCGTACCGCTACCTTGGTCGTGATTAGCCAAGCTTCCTCGTCGAGCAACAAGTATCTGGCATGTTCTTCATGATTTAGGAGCGAGCGCCCGTGCTTTAGAACTTCTTGTTCCTGTTGGTAGTAGACGCTTGCTAGTTCAAGTGGATAAAAATCGAAATCCGTCTTTCCGAGCAACTCGTCGGGGTTAGACACGCCCATGCCCCGTGCCACTGCCCCGTTGGCGAAGGTGAACCGGCCCTCCAAATCCTTCGCGTAGATGCGATGCGGTACGTTTTCGGCGAGCGTACGCAGCAGGATATGTTCGAAGGCGTTGGAAGACGCGCCCGTCTTATCGACAACCGCTGGTGTGGCGCTGAGAAAATGCTGAATCAACCCAGTCATCATGGTTCCACGCGGGCGCTGAGATCGACAATCAACCATGACGCCAGGTCGATCCCGCGTCGGGACGACGAATAAGCAATATAAAGGATCATTTTTCGAGGCCCCAGAGCCGGTTTAACCAAATGCGCATGTCAGAAGATTGCCTTAGCGCCTTTAACGGCAGACAGCAAATTTTCTCCATTGGAAGAATCCCGATGGCGTGTACTCATCTTGGCGATGTGACCTGGCACGCAGCGATTCACGACCATGACAGAAACCGGTTTCCCGTTCCATTGCACCTCCCAGCGATATCGACGGGGATCAGTATTTGCTCTTGCCCGACGATTACGGCCAAGCTAATCCGGAGGTGAGTCTCATGTCCACCGCTCACGGCATCAAAACAGGAAGCTTCGCCGCAAACGCAGGACCAAAAGCGTGGCTTTGCTGTAGCGCAGTGTCGTAACGGCCAGCCTCAAGGTGCTCAGCAATCGAAAGCAAGGTACCCAATTTTCCGCGATGA
>NZ_CAXTGZ010000593.1:0-3714 GCF_964243625.1 uncultured Caballeronia sp. | reverse complement strand
CCGATGGCCACGCTGAGGTCCTGCATCTGCAGCATCAGCGGGCGCGCCGCAGCTTCGGGTCCAGCAGGTCGCGCAGCCCGTCGCCGAGCAGGTTGAGCCCGAGCACGGACAGCGTGATCGCCAGGCCGGGAAAAACGGCCAGGCGTCACGAAATACCGCTTGAGGCGACACCGCCGAATAAGTTAAGCAGGCATTGATAGTTGGAATCCGGCCGCTCCCCGGATACGATCAAGCCGTCTCCTTGAGACTCATCCAGTAACAGGGGTATTAGGCCCGCTTCGTTGAAGCGGGTTTTTTTTCGTCCGCGATCCGCCGCATTCCCTCCCCGCTTTTTCTCAAATCGATCCGTTCAGCGTGTCCATACCCGATTTCCCATAAAATGTGTCCGCGTGATCCTCGCCCGTTTGCACGAGATCCAGCGCTGAGAACGACAACGAAGGTGCGTCTAAAGCGCCGTCAGATCATAAAAACGCTCGGGAAAGAAAAGAAATGGACGTGTCGCAACGCAGCAGGCAGTCATTGAAACTCCAGGCATTTCACGCGGGATCCAGCGATTTTTCGCAGTTTCTGAAGCTCACCGTCGCCGCGCTCACCGCGTTGACGCTCACCGCATGCGCCACGCGGCCACCGGCAAGCGCATTCGACCATCCGGTCACGCACGCGCTCTCCGTCACTGCCGATACGCCGCTGCGCGCTGCCATCGCGGCGAAAGAAGCGGCGCACCCGGACGAATCCGGCGTGCGGCTCCTGCCAACCGGCACCGAAGCGCTGCAGGCGCGCATCGCACTTGCCCGCGCAGCGACGAAAACGCTCGACATGCAGTACTACATCGCCGAAGAGGACAACACAGGCAAGTTATTGCTCGGCGCAGCGCTTTATGCAGCCGATCACGGCGTGAAGGTGCGCATGCTGGTCGATGACCTGAATTTCAAGGACATCGACAAGATCATGGCCACATTGAATTCGCACGACAACATCGACATCCGCGTCTTCAATCCCTTTGGCAGCGCGGCGCGCGGTTTCGGTGAACGCACGCGCAACCTGTTCACGAACGTCGATCAGTTCACGCGCCGGATGCACAACAAGGCGATGATCGCGGACAACCAGATTGCGATCATCGGCGGCCGCAATCTCGGCGACGAATATTTCAGCGCAAGTCCGACGATCCAGTTCCGCGATCTCGATGCGTTTGTCGCGGGGCCGGCGACGCAGGAGATATCGGCGAGTTTCGATGAATACTGGAACAGCTCGATTGCGTATCCGCTGCGCGCGCTGAACAAGCAGAAGTTCGATCCCGCCGATCTCGACAAGACCCGCGACGACCTGCGCCAGCACTGGAAAGAACAAGCAGATCCGCTGAACGCCAAGCCGCTCAATGCCACGCCGCTTGCCCAGCAGATCTCGCAGGACAGCCTGGGACTCACGTGGGCGCGCACCGAATTCAAGGCCGACTCGCCTGTCAAGATCGAGCATCCGGATCCGGACTACAAAAGCCCGCCGCTGGAACGCCTGATCGAATTGTCGAATCAGGCGAAGAGCAGCGTCCAGATCGTCTCGCCGTATTTCGTGCCGCACGACGAAGGCGTCAAGGCGCTTGCCGCGATCACCGCAAAGGGCGTGAAAGTCGAAATACTGACCAATTCGCTCGCTGCAACCGACGCCGTCGCGGTCCAGGCGGGTTACGCGCCGTATCGCGTGCCGATGCTGAAAGCCGGCGTCGATTTGTACGAACTGAAGCCCGTCATTGCCGAAGGCGCCGGACAGCCGCGCGCAGGCCTGTTCGGGTCACAATCGCGCTCGAGTCTGCACGCCAAGGCTTATGTGATCGATCGCAGTATCCTTGTAATCGGTTCGATGAATCTCGATCCGCGCTCGGCGTCTCTCAACACCGAACTCGCGCTGGTCGTGTACAACAAGAAGATAGCCGGCGAAGCCGCCGAGTTGTTCGATCGCGGCATTGCGCCGGCAACGTCGTATCGTGTGGAGCTTGCCTCCCCCACAGTACTGGGTGGCATCCAGAACATCGGCTCGTCGACGTCGCGGCTGGTCTGGATCACCGAAGAAAACGGCCAGGTGCGCACCTATGACTTCGATCCGCAAGCCGGTTTTTACCGGAATCTGCTGACGGGATTGTTCATGTTGCTGCCTGTCGACTCTCAACTTTAAGCGTCTGGTTCCAACCGAACCTGAAGGAGCAAGTAGTCATGACGGACAACGTAAGACTCGAGAAAGACACCTTCGGCGAAATCGCCGTGCCGAACGCGAAACTCTGGGGCGCACAGACGCAGCGCTCGTTGCAGAACTTCAAGATATCGAGCGAGAAGCAGTCGCCGGAACTGATCGATGCCCTCGCGATCGTCAAGCGCGCATCGGCGGAAGTGAACGCCGAACTGAAAGTGCTCGCCGACGATAAAGCCAAGGCCATCATTGCCGCCGCAGACGAAATCCTCGCTGGCAAGCATCCCGATGAATTCCCGCTCGCCGTGTGGCAAACGGGCTCGGGCACGCAGACGAACATGAACTTGAACGAGGTGATCGCGAACCGCGCGAGCGAACTGATGGGCGGTGAGCGCGGGGAGGCGCGCAAGGTTCATCCGAACGACGACGTGAATCGCGGACAATCATCGAACGATGTATTTCCGACCGCCATGCACATTGCCGCGGCTGTCGCGATCGTCAAGCATCTGGTGCCGTCGCTGAAAACCTTGCGCGCCACGCTCGATAAAAAATCGAAGGACTTCGATTCCATCGTGAAGATTGGCCGCACGCATTTGCAGGACGCAACGCCGCTTACGCTCGGACAGGAATTTTCCGGCTACGTCGCGCAACTGGACCAGGGCATTCGCCACGTCGAGTCCACCTTGCCGCATCTGTATCAACTGGCGCTCGGGGGCACCGCGGTCGGCACGGGTTTGAACGCGCATCCCGAATTCGCGGTGAAGGTCGCAAACGTGATCGGCAAGCTCACCGGCCTGCCCTTCGAAACCGCGCCGAACAAGTTCGAAGTGATGGCCGCCGCCGACGCGCTCGTGTTCGCGCACGGCGCGCTCAAGACCATCGCGGCGGGTCTGATGAAGATCGCCAACGACATCCGGTGGCTTGCCAGCGGACCGCGCTGCGGCCTGGGCGAGTTGTCGATTCCCGAGAACGAACCGGGCAGCTCGATCATGCCGGGCAAGGTCAATCCCACTCAATCCGAAGCCGTGACCATGTTGTGCTGCCAGGTATTCGGCAATGACGTTGCGGTGAACTTCGGCGGCGCGAGCGGCAATTTCGAGCTGAACGTGTTCCGCCCGATGATCGCCCATAACGTGCTGCAATCGGTTCGTCTTCTCGCCGACGGCGCATTGAGTTTCAACGATAACTGCGCGGTTGGCATCGAGCCGAACAAGCCGCGTATCGAGAGTTTGCTGAACGAATCGTTGATGCTGGTCACGGCGTTGAATCCGCATATCGGCTACGACAAGGCCGCGAAGATTGCGAAGCAGGCACACAAGGAAGGCACGACGTTGAAAGCATCCGCCCTCGCGTTAGGCTACGTGACGGAAGCGCAGTTCGACGAGTGGGTGAAGCCGGAAGAGATGGTCGGGAACAGGTAAAGCTGGAGACGGCAGCGGTTGACTACGCGCAACCGCTGCCGTCATGCAATGAATCTATCGTGACGTTTTTCGTGCGGCGGGGAAAAACCCTTGTTCGACCGCATAAGCGAGCAGC